>SEEY01000388.1 GCA_004211235.1 Rubrivivax sp. | reverse complement strand
TCCTCGCTGTACTCGATGACGATCTGGTAGGTGCCCGGCTCGGGCGTCACATGCGTCTGGCTGAAGGTGACCGGGCAGCCGGCCTGGGCCTGCAGCGCCAGCGTGGCCTGCTCCAGCACCTGGGCCAGCGACGCGTCGGCGCGCAGCGCACCGATGGTGGGAAAGAGCTTGCGCAGGCGCGGCTCGAAGCCGGGCAGCCGTTCGAGCGAACGCTCGGCGTCCAGGCAATGGACGACGGCCTCGATGGCCGTGTGGCGGCTCCACATGTTGGGGCCGCGCAGCGCGCGGGTGCGGGAAACGTCCATGGTTTTGGCGATTCTTGGTTTTGGAGTTCAGCGCTGCTGAAGCCGTGCCGGCTTCAGGCCAGGTGGAGATCGGGGACGAAGGTGTCCAGGCCGGCGGCGATCAGCTCAGGCGAGATGCCCAGCGCCCAGGCTGCGGCGACCGCAGCCAGCAGCGTCGAGGCCGTCGTCGCCTTGTCGTCGGCGCTGCCGAAGCGACGCAGCAGCGCCTCGATGTTGGCGCCCGGCGTCTCGGCCGGGCCTTGCGCCAGCACCGCGGCGCCGCCGCGCAGGAAGACGGCGCGGCCGCCGCGGTCGCGGTGCTGCTGGATGGCGTCGAGGCCGCCGTCCTCCGCGTAGAACACGACCTCGCCGTCGCTCAGCTCGGCCATGTCGACCAGGCGGGCATGCGCCGCGTTCAGCACGGCCGCGCCATCACCCAGCACGACGTCGATCTGCGTGCGCAGCACCTTGTAGAGCTGGTCGACGTCCTGCACGTCGTACTCGGCCAGCGCGGCAATGCCGTCCAGGTCCGTCACGACGCCGACCTGGCAGCGGTCATAGGCCAGGCCGTCGCGCAGGATGGCGGCCGGGTCGTTCTCGATGACGACGGCGTTGACGCCACGGTTCATCAGCAGGCGGTGGGCGGCGTCCCAGCGGGCACTGTCCCGCTTCTCGACGCGTCGCGCGCCGAGGAAGAGGCCGTCCCGGCAGGCCAGGCCGACGTGCCGGCCATTCAGGTGCAGCAGCCAGGCGACGAGGCGGGTGATGTGGCGCCCGCCCGTCGAGCCGGCCACGCCGACGATGGGGATGCGGCCGGTCTCGTCCTCGGCGAACAGGTGGTCGATGATGGCCTGGCCCACGGGCTGGGGCGAGCCACCGGCGGGCTTGAGGTGCATCAGCAGGCCGGGGCCGGCGTTCACCTCGACGATGGCGCCGCCGGTCTCGCTCAAGGGCTTGGAGATGTCCTCGGTGACGAGGTCCACGCCGGCAATGTCCAGGCCGATGGTGCGCGCGGCCAGCGACACGGCATGCGCCACCTCGGGGTGGACCTCGGCCGTGCAGTCGATGGCGACGTTGCCGTTGCGTTGGATCAGCACGCTCTTGCCGGTGGGCGGCACGGCGTCGGGCGTGAAGCCCTGGCGCTGCAGGTCGAGCAGCACGACCGCGTCTTCGCCGATGACGATGCGGTTGAGCGGGAAGTCCTCGGTCAGGCCGCGGCGCGGGTCGGTGTTGATCTGCAGGTCCACCAGCTCGGCCACCGTGTGGCTGCCGTCGCCGTGCACCCAGGCCACCTCGCCGCGCGCAGCTGCGACGACCTGGCCGCCGACCACCAGCACACGGTGCTCGTTGCCGCGGATGTAGCTCTCCACCAGCACGGACGAGCCCTCGGCGTCGGCCAGCGCGAAGGCGGCGGCGCAGTCGGCCTCGTTGGCGATGTCCAGCGTGACGCCGCGGCCGTGGTTGCCGTCGCTCGGCTTGATGACCACGGGCAGGCCGATGTCCTGCGCGGCGCGCCAGGCCTCGGCAGCGGTCTTGACCTCCTCGCCCGCGGGCACCGGCACGCCGACGGCCTTGAGCAGGGTCTTGGTCAGGTCCTTGTCGCCGGCGATGCCTTCCGCGATCGCGCTGGTCATGTCGGTCTCGGCCGTCCAGATGCGGCGCTGGCGCGCGCCGTGGCCTAGCTGCACCAGGTTGCCGTCGTTCAGGCGGATGTGCGGAATGCGGCGGTCCGTCGCGGCGGCGACGATGGCCGCGGTGGACGGGCCCAGGTAGCAGTCGTCGAGCTTGTCGCGCACGCGGGCGACGGCTGCGGAGACGTCGAAGGGCTGGTCGTTGATCGTCGCCATCAGCAGGGCATGGCCCTCGGCCAGCGCGGCGCGGGCGACCTGCTCGTCGCGCGCCCGGAACACCATGCGGTAGACACCGGGCTTGCTGGTGCTGCGCGTCTGGCCAAAGCCGGTCGGCATGCCGGACAGGTTCAGCAGCTCGATGACGACATGCTCCAGCACATGGCCCATCCAGGTGCCGTCGCGCAGCCGCTCGATGAAGCCACCGCGCTCGCCGACGCCGCAGTGGTGCTCGATGAGGTTGGGCAGGGCGGCCGTCAGGCGGTCGTTGAAGCCGGGCAGCAGGTGGCTGGGGTGGTCTTCCAGTTCGCCCAGGTCGAGCCAGACTTCCAGCACCGGCCGGTAGGTCCACATGTTCGGCCCGCGCAGGTAATTGACGCGAAGCAGTTCGATGTCTGGGCGGATGTCTTCTTTGTTGCTCATGAGGTAGGGGGTAGGCGCCCGAGGCGCCTGGAATTGTGCGCCGAAGTCATCAGAGAGAATCGCCTCAACCCGTAAGGAGCCCGACAGGCACCCGAGTGACGAACCACATGCAAGATCAGCTTCCCGCCCCATCGACCCATCCTCAAACGGCCGCCCTGCAGGGGCGACTCATGACTGGGGAGAACGTGGTGGCGACGCTCGAGGTTGACCTGGACGCGAAAGGCCGCTTCGGCCAGGGCCTGGTGGCGTTGACGAACGCGCATCTGCTGGCCTACGAACCCGCCAGCGGTGCCTGGAGCGATTACGCCTTGTCACCAGGCCAGACGCTCAAGCTCAGCGACCACGGCGGCCTGGCCTTCATGGAGCTGTTCGACGCCGAGCGCCGCCTGGCGCGCTGGCGCTTCACGCTGGCCCAGAACCCCGTGGCGGTGCGGCTGGTGGATGCCTTCGAGCGCGAGATCCAGCGGCTGTCCGGCCAGACCCTGCCCGAAGACGACGACGCGGGCGAGGATTCCACCTTCGACTTCGGCGAGGCCACCAAGCCGCCCAGCACCTGGGTGCTGCTGCGGCTGTGGCGCTTCGCCCGGCCCTACCAGGGCCAGCTGCTGCTGGGCTTCACGCTGATGCTGGGTGCCACCGGCGCCACGCTGGTGTCGCCCTACCTGACGATGCCGCTGATGGACCGGGTGCTCATCCCCTTCCAGAACGGCCAGGCCATCGACCCCGGGCTGGTGACGATGCTGCTGAGCGGCCTGTTCGGCGCGGCGCTGGTGTCCTGGGGCCTGGGCTGGGCCAAGACCTATCTGCTGTCGCTGGTGTCCGAGCGCATCGCCGCGGACCTGCGCACGGCCACCTTCGATCACCTGCTCGGCCTGTCGCTGGAGTATTTCGGCAGCAAGCGCACCGGCGACCTGATGGCCCGCATCGGCTCGGAGACCGACCGCATCAGCGTCTTCCTGAGCCTGCACGCGCTGGACTTCATCACCGACGTGCTGATGCTGGCGATGACCTCCATCATCCTGTTCAGCATCCACCCCGGCCTGGCCCTGGCCACGCTGGTGCCGCTGCCCTTCATCGCCTGGCTGATCCACCTCGTGCGCGACCGCCTGCGCACCGGTTTCGAGAAGATCGACCGCGTCTGGGGCGAGGTCACCAACATCCTGGCCGACACCATCCCCGGCATCCGCGTCGTCAAGGCCTTCGCGCAGGAAAAGCGCGAGGCGCGGCGCTTCCGCGACGCCAACCAGAAGAACCTGGAGGTGAACGACCGGCTCAACAAGACCTGGAGCCTGTTCACGCCCAGCGTCGCGCTGCTGACCGAGATGGGGCTGCTGGTCGTCTGGGGCGTGGGCATCTGGCTGATCTCGCACCAGAGCATCACCGTCGGCACGTTGACCGCCTTCCTGGCCTACATCGGCCGCTTCTACGGCCGGCTCGACTCGATGAGCCGCATCGTCTCGGTGACGCAGAAGGCGGCGGCCGGCGCCAAGCGCATCTTCGACATCCTCGACCACGTCTCCAACGTGCCCGACCCGGTCGCCCCGCAGCCCTTCGAGAACGTCACCGGCGCCATCTCCATGCAGGGCGTCAACTTCCGCTACGGCTCCCGCTCGGTGATCCGCAGCCTGAACCTGGACATCCGCCCCGGCGAGATGGTGGGCCTGGTGGGCCACAGCGGCTCGGGCAAGAGCACGCTGGTGAACCTGATCTGCCGCTTCTACGACGTGACCGAAGGCGCCATCAAGGTCGACGGCGTGGATCTGCGCCGCATCAAGGTGACCGACTACCGCCGCCACATCGGCCTGGTGCTGCAGGAACCCTTCCTGTTCTTCGGCACCATCGCTGAGAACATCGCCTACGGCAAGCCGGACGCCACGCGCGACGAGATCGTCAGCGCCGCCCGCGCCGCCCATGCGCACGAGTTCATCCTGCGCCTGCCGCATGGCTACGACAGCCTCGTCGGCGAGCGCGGCCAGGGCCTGTCGGGCGGCGAGCGCCAGCGCATCTCCATCGCCCGCGCGCTGCTGATC
>SEEY01000387.1 GCA_004211235.1 Rubrivivax sp. | reverse complement strand
GAACAGCCTGGCCGAACCCTGCCGCGCCGACGGTCAGGTCTTCACGCTGCGCGCCAGCCTCGGCGTGGCGCGAGCGCCGGTCGACGGCTGCGATGCCGACACGCTGATGAGCCATGTGGACATCGCCATGTACGCCGCCAAGCACGCCGGCGGGCAGCGCTACTGCTTCTTCAACCCCGCGCTGGCCGAGGCGGGCCGGCGCCGGACGGCCATGACGCAGGCGCTGCGCGGCGCCCTGGCGCGCCACGAGTTCCGGCTCGTCTACCAGCCCCAGGTCTGCACGCAGGCCTGGCAGGTCAGCGGCTTCGAGGCGCTGATCCGCTGGCGCAGCCCCGAGTACGGCGAGGTCAACCCGGTGGACTTCGTGCCGCTGGCCGAAGTGGCCGGCCTGATGCCTGCCATCGGCGACTGGGTGCTGACCCAGGCCTGTGCCGAGGCAGCCGCCTGGCCCGGCGCGCCGCGCATCTCCATCAACGTGTCCGCCACGCAGCTCGAGCGGCCCGATTTCGCCGCGCGCGTGGTGGCGCTGGCGGCGCAGCTGGCGCCGGGCCAGGTCGAGCTGGAGATCACGGAGTCGACGCTGATCAAGGACATCGACGTGGCCCTGGCGATCCTGCGCTCGCTGCGCGACGGCGGCCTGCGTACCGCGCTCGACGACTTCGGCACCGGCTACTCGGCACTCGGCTATCTGCGGCGCTTCCCCTTCGACACGCTCAAGATCGACCGCAGCTTCGTCAGCGACATGACGCGCGACGGCGAGGCGCAGGTGCTGGTGGACGCCATCCTGGCGATGGCCCGGGCGCTCGGCATGGCGGCCGTTGCGGAGGGCGTGGAAAGCGAGGCCGAGGCGCGCATGCTGCAGGCCAAGGGCTGCGAGACGCTGCAGGGCTTCCTGTTCAGCCGGCCGCTGGAGGCCGACCAGGTCGTGCCCTTCCTCGCGCAGTGGCGCAGCGGCACCGCGCTGGGCGACTGGGCACGGCCGCGCGAGGCCGATGTGTCCGATGTGTCCGTCTAGCCGCGCGGGCGGCAGACGGCGCGGCCCGCGCTGCCGGGCTCAGCTCGCCAGGCGCTTGGCCCGCGCCATCAACAGGGCCTGCTGCACCTCGTTGTCCGTCAGCTCCGCCGCGCGCAGATAGGCGTCGCGCGCCTCGCCCACGCGGCCCAGGCGTTCCAGCACGTCGGCCTGGGCGCCGGCGAGGTAGGGGTAGCGCTGCAGCTGCGGCTCGGTGGCCAGCGCCTCGAGCAGCGGCAACGCCGCCGCGGGGCCGCTGGCATGGCTGACCGCCAGCGCGCGGTTCAGCGCGATGACGGGTGATGGGTTCAGCGCCAGCAGGCGGTCATAGCCGGCGACGATGGTGGCCCAGTCGGTGTCTTCGGCGCGCGCCGCGCGAGCGTGGCAGGCCGCGATGGCCGCCTGCAGCGTGTAGGGCCCGGGCGAGCCGAGGCTCACGGCATGGTCGAGCGCCGCCAGGCCGCGCTGGATCAGCAGGCGATCCCAGCGCCGGCGGTCCTGGTCGGGCAGCAGCACCGGGCGGCCTGCCGCGTCCAGCCGGGCGGGCAGCCGCGAGGCCTGGATCTCCAGCAGCGCGGCCAGGCCGTGCACCTCGGCGTCGCGCGGCAGCAGGTGCTGCAGCTGGCGGGCCAGGCGCAGCGCCTCGTCGCACAGGGCCGGCCGCAGCAGGCTGGCGCCACTGCCCGCGCTGTGGCCTTCGTTGAAGATCAGGTAGACGACGGCCAGCACCGCGCCCAGGCGCTGCTCGCGCTCGGCCGCCGTCGGCAGCTCGTAGGCCTGGCCGTTCAGCGCCTTCTTGGCGCGCACGATGCGCTGCGCCACCGTCGCCTCGGGCTGCAGGAACGCACGCGCGATCTCGGCTGTCTCCAGGCCGCCGAGCAGGCGCAGCGTCAGTGCCACCTGGGCCTCGCGCGGCAGCACCGGATGGCAGGCGATGAAGATCAGCCGCAGCAGCTCATCGCCGATCTCGGCCTGGTCACGCGCGGCGTCGAGGTGGTCGGTGAAATCAGGCACGACGTGGGTGCCGGCGGCCTCGTCGTCGGCCGCGAGGTGCTCGTGCTCCCGCTCCAGCATGGCGCGTCGGCGCAGCCGGTCCAGCGCCTTGTTGCGGGTGGTGGTCATCAGCCAGGCGGCCGGGTTGGCGGGCTGGCCGTCGCGCGGCCAATGCTCGATGGCGGAGATGAGCGCGTCCTGCGCGCAGTCCTCGGCTTCGTCCAGGTCGCGCAGCAGCTTGGCCGCCGCGCCCACGAGCCGGCTGCGCTCGATGCGCCAGACGCCGGCGGCGGTGTCGGCATGGCTCACGGCGTCAGTTGCCGTCGTAAGCCTGTTTCAGGGCCGCCAGGTCGATCTTCTCCATCGCCCAGAGGGCCTGGAAGACACGCTGCACGCGGGCGGGGTCGGGGTCACGGATCATGTCGAACCAGGCGGCCGGGATGATCTGCCAGGACAGCCCCCAGGCGTCCTCCACCCAGCCGCAGGACTTGGGCTTGCCACCGCCCGCCTGCAGCTGCTCCCAGAACTTGTCGATCTCGGCCTGGTCTTCGCAGGCGACCGTCAACGAGAACGCTTCGTTGAGCTTGAAGTGCGGCCCGCCGTTGAAGGCGGTCATCTGCTGGCCGAGCAGTTCGAACTGCACCACCATCACAGAGCCCGCCTCGCCCGGCGAGTTCTCGCCCCAGCGCTGCGTGTGCGTGACCTCGCCGCTGCCGAACACCTTCAGGTAGTGCGCCACGGCGTCTTCGGCGCCCTTCTGGTACCAGATGAAGGGGGTGATCTTTTGCTGGATTTTCATGGTCGTTCCTTCAGGCCTGCGGCGGCATGCCGGTCATGTGGACGAGTTCCCAGTGGTGGCCGTCCAGGTCCTCGAAGCCGTGGCCGTACATGAAGCCATGGTCCTGCGCCTCGGTCGGGATGTTGCCGCCGGCAGCCTTCGCCCTGGCGACGAGCGCGTCGACCTCCTCGCGGCTGTCGCAGCTCAGGCAGACCCAGCCGGTGGTGGCCGTCTTGGCGTCCGGAAACGCCTTGGGCGTGAAGGTGCGGGCGAAGTCCTCCGACAGCAGCATGGCGTACAGGTTCTCGCCCAGCTCCATGCCGGCGCCCTTGTCGTTGGTGAACTGCGGGTTGAACGTGTAGCCCACGGCTTCGAAGAAGGCCTTGCTGGCGGCCAGATCCTTGACGGGCAGGTTGACGTAGATCTGCTTGTGCTTGCTCATGATCGTGCTCAAAGCGGTTGGACGAGATGGATGAGGTTGCCGCAGCCGTCCTCGAACATGACCGCCTTGATGGGCCCCATGTCGACCGGCTCGCCGCGCACGATAACGCCACGTTCACGCAGCTTGCGCGCCTCGGCTTCGACGTCGGACGTAACAAATGCATTGAGCGGCATGCCGGCGTCGTACAGGGCCTTCTGGTAGACCCGCGACGCCTCCAGGTTCATCGGGTCCAGCGACAGCTCGACGCCGGCGATGCCCTCCGGCGACACCACCGTGAGCCAGCGGTAGCTGGGGCCCATCGGGATGTCCGCCATCTTCGTGAAGCCCAGCTTCTCCGTATAGAACGCCAGGGCCTTCTCCTGGTCGTCGACGATGACGCTGGTGACCTTGATCTGCATGACGTTTCCTTTTCAGTGGACGGATTCGGACAGCGCCTTGAGGCGCCGCAGCGCATCGGGCCAGAGCCCGGCCATCATGTCGGCGAAGCCATCGTCCCAGCCGCGCAGCTGGATGACGAGATGGGTGCCGCCGCCGGCCGTGGCGCTGAACTCGTAGATCTCGTAGCCTGGGTGAGCGGCCAGGGTGCCGTCGGGCGACGGGCGGCCCTGGGTGAGGCTGCCCACCAGCTTGAGCGCGAGGCGCTCATGCAGCCGGTTCTCCTCGACGAGGGCGTCCATGCCGTTGCCGTCCGGGTCGAGGAAGCGCATGCGGCTGCCCTGCGCCCACGAGCCTTCGAAGTAGGAGCCCTCGCAGAAGGCGCGCGTCCAGTCGCGGTAGGCGATGGCGTCGAACGCGCAGTCCCAGACACGCGCCACGGGCGCGGCGATGTCGATGTCGAAGCGCAGGTCCTTCATGCCGGCGTCTCCGCGAGCTGCCGCAGGTTCTGCAGGCCGTCCTCGAAGTCGCCACCCACCATCTTGTCCATGTTGATGACGACGCCCATCAGCTTGCTCATGAAGTTGGCCTTGCCGCTCATGGTCCAGCGCACCTCGGTGGCCCCGTCCGCCGTGGGCTGCAGCGCGAACTCGGCGAGGTTGTGGGCCTCGAAGGGCTTGACGAAGTCCAGCTTCATCTGCACCGCGCGGCCCGGCTGCTGGCCGGTGATCTCCAGGCTGCCGACGCCGATCTTGTCGCCCTGCCAGGCGTAGCGCGAGCCCACGCCGCTGGCGGCGCCCTCGTACTGCCCCTTGCTCAGCGGATCCTTGCGTTCGTAGGGGTTCCAGCGGTTGAAGCTGCGCAGCTCGCTGACCAGCGGCCAGAGCCGGTCGGCCGGTGCGGCGATGCGCAGGCGGCGCTCGACGCGGAACTCGTCGGGCCGCGTCGAGGCATAGGCCAGCAACAGCAGGACGGCCACGCCGAGGC
>SEEY01000386.1 GCA_004211235.1 Rubrivivax sp. | reverse complement strand
GAACACGCCCATCTGTTCCAGCGCGTGGGCGATGCGCAGCGCATGGTCTTCACGCCACGGCGCCGCAATGATCTGGATGCCAATCGGCAGGTGCGGCATGGTCTCGTGCGTGCCCCACACCGGCGCCGCGCAGACGGGCAGGCCGATGCAGGAGATGGGCTGGGTCAGCAGCCCGAGGCTGGGCCGCGCGAGCATCTGCCGGCCGTTGATGGCTATCCATTCGCTGCCGATGACGGGCGCCACCACGGGCGTGGCCGGCGCGATCAGCACGTCCACATCGCGCAGCAGTTCGGCCGCGCGCAGCGCAAACCAGCGGCGCACGCGCTGCGCCTGCACGACCCAGGCGGCAGGCAGCAGCGCGCCGGCCAGGAAGCGGTCGCGCGACAGCGGCTCGAAGTCCTGCGGCCGCGCGCGCAGGTCGGGCAGATGCAGGTTGGAACTCTCCGCGTTGCTGATCAGGAAGGCCGCCGCCCGGGCCCGCGCGACCTCCGGCAGCTCGACCGTGCGCAGGCCGCCCAGCGCCTGGGACACGCGCTCGACGGCGGCGCGGGCTTCGGGGCCGGCGTTGTCATCGAAGTAGCCGCCAAGCCGGGCGATGCGCAGGCCGGCCAGGCCTTGCGAGAGCGCCTCGTACGTCAGCTCCACGCCGCGTGGCACGCAGCCCGGGTCGGCCGCCTCGAAGCCCTGCATGGCGTCGTAGGCCAGTGCCAGGTCCTGCGCCGAGCGGCCGAAGGGGCCGAGGTGATCGAGGCTCGCGACGAACGGATAGCTGCCGTTGCGCGGCAGCCGGCCGTAGGTCGGCTTGAGGCCGAACACGCCGCAGAGAGACGACGGCACGCGGATGGAGCCGTTGGTGTCCGACCCGAGCGTGATCGGCACCTGGCCTGCGGCGATGGCCGCACCGCTGCCGCCGGAGGAGCCGCCGGCCACGCGCGTCAGGTCGTGCGGGTTGTGGGTCGGGCCCTCGTGGCTGTTCTCGGTCGTGAAGCCGTAGGCGTACTCGTCCATGTTCAGCGCGCCGACGAGCACGGCACCGGCCGCGTCCATGCGCCGCACGAGCGGGCCGTCGCGCGTGGCGGGCGGCTGGCCGCGCTCGATCTTGGAGCCCGCCAGCGTCGTCAGGCCGGCGATGTCGAACAGGTTCTTCACCGCGTAGGGCACACCGAGCAGCGGCAGTGTGAGGGCGTCGACATCCCCCGCCTGGATGCGCTGGTCCAGCCCTCGGGCGGCGGCCAGCGCGCGTTCGGCGGTGACGTCGGTGAAGGCGTTGACGGCACTGTCCGTCTGCTCGATGCGCGCGAGGCTGGCCAGGGCCATCGCTTCGGCGCTCACCTCGCCGCGACGAACGGCGCTGGCGATGGCGTGAGCGGGCTGGTTCAGCAGCAGCTCGGCCGTCACGCCACGTCCTCCGGAGCGATCGGCACGAAGGCCTCGGCCGGCTCGTCGTGAATGGCCAGCGGCAGGCCGTTCACCAGCGCCGCCATCTCCGCCGCCAGCCCGAAGTAGCGCAGCACGCCGGGCCAGTGATCGGGGGCCAGCGGCAGGCCCAGCACGGCGGCCATGGCGTCGACGTAGGCCGCCGTGTGTGCTTCGCTCAGTGTCATCGCCGCACCTCGCGCTGGAAGATCTCCAGGCTCTGCTTCTTGGCCGCGATGAAGCTGGGCTCCGACAGCGTCGCCACGGTGCGTGGCCTGGGGTCGTCGTATTTCAGGATCTCGGCCACCTTGGTCGGCCGCTTGGTCAGCAACAGCACCTCGTCGGCGAGGTAGACCGCCTCCTCCAGGTCGTGCGACACCAGCATCATCGTCACGCCGGTCTGCATGAAGACCTCCTGCAGCTTTTCGCGGATGAACAGCGTCATCTCGAAGTCGAGCGCCGAGAAGGGTTCATCGAGGAACAGCACCTCGGGGCCGGGCGCCAGCGCCCGCATGATGGAGGCCGTCTGCTGCTGGCCGCCGGACAGTTCATACGGGTAGCGATGCAGGTCGAACTTGACGTCGAAGCTCTCCACCAGCTCGGCCATGCGCCGGTCCACTTCGGCCTTGCTGCGGCCTTCCAGCTTCAGCGGGTAGGCGATGTTGTCGATGGTGCGCATCCACGGGAACATCGCCTCGCGGTAGTTCTGGAAGACGTAGCCGATCTTGGTTTCCTTCAGCGTCTTGCCGTCGAACAGGATCTGGCCCGAGTCGATCGGAATCAGCCCCGCGATCATGTTGATCAGCGTGCTCTTGCCGCAGCCGTTGGGGCCGAAGACGGACACGATCTTGTGCTTGGGGATGTCGAGGTTGAAGTCCTCGTACAGCGGCCAGCCGGCGAAGTATTTCGTCAGGCCGCGGATGGTGATGTGGGTGCCCGCGGGGCCCGGCTGGAAGGGGCGTTGCGGCACGTCGGCGACGACGGGGGCGTTCAGGACGGCGTTCATCTTCCACTCCAATGGACGATCCTGCGTTCCATGACGAGGAACAGGATGTTGAGCACATAGCCCAGGATGCCCGCGGCCAGGATGGCGGCGTACATGGTCTTCACGTTCAGCACCTGCTGCGCATCGATGATGCGGTGGCCCAGGCCGTTGTCCGAGCCGATGAACATCTCGGCCACGACGACGATCACTAGCGCCATCGACACCGCCGAGCGCAGGCCGACGAAGCTCGGCTGCAGGCTCTCCCACACCAGCACGTCCTTGAAGATCTGCCAGCGCGACGCGCCCATCACCTTGGCCGCCATGACGCGCTGCTTGCGTGCATTGATGACGCCGTAGGCGCTGTTGAAGATCACGATCAGCAGTGCGCCGAAGGCGGCGATGGCGACCTTGTTGATGTCGGACACGCCGAAGATCAGCAGGAACAGCGGGATCAGCGCGGACGACGGTGTCGAGCGGAAGAAGTCGATCAGAAACTCGACGCTGCGGTAGGCGCGCTCGTTGCTTCCCAGCAGCACGCCCAGCGGCACGCCGACGACGGCCGCGATCAGGAAGGCCTGCACCGTGCGCCACACGGTGGTGGCGAAATCCAGCAACAGCGGCCCGCCGGCCAGGCCGACGATGAGCGTCTGCAGCGTGGCCAGCGGGGGTGGCAGCAGGATGGGGCGGATCAGGCCAAAGCGCACCACCAGGTCCCAGGCGATGAACAGCATCAGCGGGCCGATGAAGGGCAGCAGCTGGGCGGCGTTGAAGCGCGGCAGGCGCACGGCGGGCTGGGCATCGGCGGCGGGTGCGCGCCAGGGCTGGGCGGCGACGGGGGTCGGGTCCACGGTGCTCATGGCCTCACCCCTTGTAGAGCAGGGAAGCCACGTCGAGCTTCTTCTCGAACACGCCCTTCTCGGTGAACAGGTCGAAGAACTTCTGGAAGGCCGCCAGGTCGCTCGGCTTGAACTCGTTGTAGAGCATGTAGGAAGCCAGCGGCACCTCGCCGGTCAGCGGGCCTTCGATGGCGGTGTAGCCCTTCAGGAAGGCGCGCGCCTGGGCCGGGTCCTTGCGCACGAGGTCGATACCGCGGGCATAGGCGGCGACGTACTTCTTGGTCTCGGCGGGGTACTTCTTGATGAACTCGGTGGTCAGCGTGGCCGAGCCGCCGTGCCAGGGCGCAAGCGGGTCGCCGAGGATGTACTTGGCGATGACCCCGGCTTCCAGCACGCGCGTGGTGCCGTTGAGCCGGCCGACGGTGCCGGTGGGCTCCAGCGTGTAGACGGCATCCACCTGGCCGGCGGCCAGGGCGGCCACGTGCTGGCCAATCGGCAGCTCGGTCACGGCGGTACCGGCCGCACCGGCGCGCTCCAGCACGGCCATGGCCAGCGTCTTGTTCTGGATGCCGGGGCCGCTGGCCACACGCTTGCCCTTCAGCTCGGCCAGGGTCTTGACGGGGCTGTCCTTGGGCACGAGGAACTCGTCGAGCACGTACTTCTGGTTGCTCGGGTTGGTGGCGATGATCTTGAACAGCCCCGGCGAGGCGATCTCGCCCACGCCCAGGTTGCCCGAGCCGGTGCCGTTGGAGCTGCCGTCGCAGCGGCCGGCCAGCATGGCCTCCATCACCTGCTGGGCGCCGGCGAACTTGAGCGGCTCCACATCGAGCCCCGCGTCCTTGAAAAAGCCCTTCTCGACCGCCGCGAAGAAGGGCAAGCCGGCCGCGACCGGCCAGAAGCCGATGCGCACCTTGGGACCGCCTTGTGCACGCACGATGGCCGGTGCCGCCAGCACAGCCACGCCCGCGGCGCCGGCTTGAAGAATCTGCCGCCGCGATGCGCGGGGCGAGAGAGGGAAACTGCTCATGGGAAAGACTCCTCGATGATGAAAAAGGGGTGTGCGCGGGTTCAGGCCGTTGCAGGCTGACGCGACGCGATGTAGTGGCGCCAGCCACCGTGGTGCGAAATGTCTTCGGCGCCTTCGAGCGCGAGCGCTTCGCAGACGAAGCCCTGCACGCTGCTGCCGTCGGCCAGCGCCAGCGTGCCGATGCCCAGCGGCGACGGGATCAGCGCAACGAAACTGCCGTAGCGCGCGGCCGGCATTTCCCACACCTCGACGTCGATGGCCGTGCCTTCGCCCTCGGCCACGCGCACCATGCCGGGCTTGGGCGGCACGGTGCCGGGCAGCGCATAGA
>SEEY01000385.1 GCA_004211235.1 Rubrivivax sp. | reverse complement strand
GTGGCGGGTGAGAGCGAAAGCTGGGACTTCGGCATCGGCGCAGGCTTCTATCTCGATGCGACGCGCGAGCCCTGGGCCAGGCACTGGCGCATGGAGAGCTGGTTGATGACCGAGTTGCTGCCCTTGGTGCAGCGTGAGACGGGGCTGGGCCGCGTCGGCCTGTTCGGCCACTCCATGGGCGGCCACGGCGCGCTGACGTTGGCGCTGCGCCATCCGGGCCGCTTTGCATCGCTGTCGGCCTTCGCACCTATCGCCGCGCCCATGCAATGCCCCTGGGGGCGCAAGGCGTTCAGCGGCTATCTCGGCGAGGACCGGGCCGCCTGGGCCGCCCACGATGCCAGCGCACTGATGCAGGCCCAGGCCGCTGCACCCTACCCGGGCGGCATCCTCATCGACCAGGGCCTGGCCGACAAATTCCTGGCCGAGCAACTGCATCCCGAGGCCTTCGAAGCGGCCTGCGTGGCCAAGGGCCAACCGTTGACCCTGCGCCGTCACGCGGGCTACGACCATGGCTACTACTTCATCGCCAGCTTCGTCGACGACCATCTGCGCCATCACGCCGGCCAGTTGCTGCGCTGAGCGCTTTGCAATTCATGTGGGAAGCCACAGTCGCCGTGGCGGGCCTGCACACCTAAGCTGACGTCGAATCCAGTTCCGATCGAAGAACTGGCTGGAGACGCGCATGCAAGCCACCCCCGCCGGGCGACAGCCCATCTACCGGTCCCTCTACGCCCAGGTCATCACGGCCATCGTCATCGGCGTGCTGGTCGGCCACTTCTTCCCGCAGACCGGTGAGGCGCTCAAGCCGTTGGGCGACGGCTTCATCAAGCTGATCAAGATGATCATCGCGCCCATCATCTTCTGCACCGTGGTGGTGGGCATCGCCGGCATGGAAGACATGAAGCGCGTCGGCAAGACCGGCGGTTACGCGCTGCTGTACTTCGAGGTCATGTCGACCGTCGCCCTCATCGTCGGCCTCATCGTCGTCAACCTGCTGCAGCCCGGCGACGGCATGCACGTCGACCCGAAGACGCTCGACACCAAGGGCATCGCCGCCTACACCGGGCCGGGCAAGCTGCAGGGCACGGTTGACTTCCTGCTGGCGATCATCCCGACGACGGTCGTCGACGCCTTCGCCAAGGGCGAGATGCTGCAGGTGCTGCTTTTTGCCCTGCTGTTCGGCTTTGCGCTGCACCGCTTCGGCGGCCGCGGCACGCTGGTGTTCGACGGCATCGAGAAGACCTCGCACGTGCTGTTCGCCATCGTCGGCATGATCATGAAGGCCGCCCCCATCGGTGCCTTCGGGGCGATGGCCTTCACCATCGGCAAGTACGGCGTGGGCTCGCTGGTGTCGCTGGCCAAGCTGATGGGTGCCTTCTACGCCACCTGCCTGATCTTCATCTTCATCGTCCTCGGCCTGGTGGCCCGGCTGCATGGCTTCTCGGTCTGGAAGTTCATCAAGTACATCAAGGAAGAGCTGTTCATCGTGCTCGGCACCTCGTCCAGCGAATCGGTGCTGCCGCGCATGATGGCCAAGCTGGAGAACCTGGGCGTGCGCAAGTCGACGGTGGGTCTGGTCATCCCGACCGGCTATTCGTTCAACCTCGACGGCACCTCGATCTACCTGACCATGGCGGCCGTGTTCATCGCCCAGGCGACCGACACGCCGATGACGCTGATGCAGCAGCTCACGTTGCTCGGCGTGCTGCTGCTGACGAGCAAGGGCGCGGCCGGCGTGACGGGTAGCGGCTTCATCGTTCTGGCGGCCACGCTGAGTGCCGTGGGCCATGTGCCGGTCGAGGGGTTGGCGCTGATCCTCGGCATCGACCGCTTCATGTCCGAGGCGCGCGCGCTGACCAACCTGGTCGGCAACGGAGTTGCAACCGTGGTGGTGGGCAAGTGGACCGGCGACCTCGATACTGGCCGCCTGCAGGCCGTGCTCAACAACGAGACCGAGGCCCTGGCCGACGAGCCGGAGGCGGTGCTGGACACGGTCGACCAACACATGTCGAAATGAAGGTTGAAAGGCCCACGGATGGAACTGTTGTCGGAACACGGCTGCTTTGGCGGAACACAGCGGTTCCACCGCCACGACTCGGCCGAGATCGGCCTGCCAATGCGCTTCGCGCTGTTCGTGCCGCCGCAGCCGAAGGCGCTGCTGGTTTTTCTCGCCGGGTTGACCTGCAACGAGGAGACCTTCACCACCAAGGCCGGCGCGCAGCGGCTGGCGGCCGAGCTGGGCCTGGCCCTGCTGATGCCGGACACGAGTCCGCGCGGCGCCAATGTGGCCGGTGAGGCGGATACCTGGGACTTCGGCGTCGGCGCCGGCTTCTATCTCGACTCCACCCGCGAGCCCTGGGTGAAGCACTGGCGCATGGAAACCTATCTGCTGGACGAGCTGCTGCCGCTCGTGCAGCGCGAGACGGGGCTGCAGCGCGTCGGCCTGTTCGGCCACTCCATGGGCGGCCACGGCGCGCTGACGCTGGCGCTGCGCCACCCGGTCCGCTTCCGGTCCCTGTCCGCCTTCGCGCCCATCGCCTCGCCGATGCACTGCCCCTGGGGCCGCAAGGCCTTCAGCGGCTACCTGGGCGAGGACCGCGCGCAATGGGCTGCGCACGATGCCAGCGAGCTGATGAAGCTGCAGCGCAGCGCGCCCTATCCGGCCAGCGCGGGCGGCATCCTCATCGACCAGGGCCTGGCCGACAAGTTCCTCGCCGAGCAACTGCACCCGGAAGCCTTCGAGGCAGCCTGCGCATCGGTCGGCCAGCCGCTCAACGTCCGCCGCCACGCCGGCTACGACCACGGCTACTACTTCATCGCCAGCTTCGTCGACGACCACCTCCGGCACCACGCGGCGCAGCTGACTTGAGGTTCGCCGCACGGCCGTGCTAAATTGCGGGCATGGAAACCCGCACCGAGCGCGCCGAGACCACGCTGGCCGCGATCGTCGACACCGCGTTGGCGATGGCCGCGGCCGAAGGCATGGAGAGCATCTCCATCGGCGAGGTGGCCAAGCGGCTGGGTTTGTCCAAGAGCGGCGTGTTCTCGCGCGTGGGTTCGCGTGAGCAGCTGCAGGTGGCCGTGCTGCTGGAGTACGACCGGCGCTTCCAGCAGGCCGTCTTCGTGCCCGCCATGAGCCAGCCGCGCGGGCTGCCACGGCTGGACGCCATCATGCGTCGCTGGCTGGCCCGCGCGGGCAACGCCGACCGCACGCTGTCCTGCCTCTACACGGCCGGCGCGTTCGAATACGACGACCGCGAAGGCCCCGTGCGCGACCAGCTGCAGGACGGCGTGCTGCGCCTGCGCGCTGCGCTGCGCCGCTCGGTGCAGCTGGCCATCGAGGCCGGCCACCTGCGGACGGATCTCGACGTCGACCAGTTCGTCTTCGAGATGGACGCGCTCTTCACCGGCCTGCTGCGCGACACCCGCTTCCTGCGCGACCCGCTGGTGCACGAGCGCGGCATCAAGGCCTGGGAGCGCATGCTGGGATACGCCAAAGTGCCGGACCGGAGCCGCTGAGTTTTTTTGCCAACGTGTCGCATGGTCGTGCGAAATATGGAGCCGTCAATGACCACCCACAACCCCGCCGCCGCCTTCTTCGCCTCGCCGGCCGCGCGTGGCATCGCCGCCGTCCTGCGCGGCCTGCACCGCGTGTCGCCCGCGCTCGGCACGCGCCTGGCGATGGGCCTGTTCTTCACGCCGGTGCCCACGAAGTGGCTGGCCCGCTCGCGCGCCGTGCCCCGGCCGTGGGTGGAGCGGCAGCTGCCGTTTGAAGGCGGCCACGTCAGCGTCTGGCAGCGTGGCGACATCGAGCCCGGCCGCCCCAAGGTGCTGCTGACCCACGGCTGGGCCGGCGACGCGCAGCAGATGCGCGCGCTGGCCGACACGTTGGCCGCCGACGGCTTCGAGCCCGTGCTGCTGGACCTGCCGGCCCACGGCCGCAGCAGCGGCTGGCGCAGCAACCTGCTGCAGTGGGTGCGGGCCATGTTCGCCGTGACGGCGCGCTTCGGGCCGTGGGATGGCGTCGTGGCGCATTCCCTCGGCGCAATGGCGCTGATGTTCGTCTGTATTTTCGTTGTGGCGGATGTCCCAATGGGTTGGATTGAGCAAGGGGCGGCGTGGCTGAGCGAGCAGATCACGAACCGCATGGCGGAGAGCAACTTCCGGAGTCTCATCACAGATGGCGTGATTGCCGGGGTGAGTGGGGTTGTCATTTTCCTGCCCCAGATTCTGATTCTTTATCTCTTCCTCGGGTTTCTGGAGGACAGCGGGTATATGGCACGTGCGGCATTTATCATGGACCGCCTCATGTCGCGTGTGGGACTGCACGGGAAATCGTTCATTCCTCTGCTCTCGTCGTTTGCCTGCGCGATCCCTGGAATCATGGCGACGCGTACCGTCGAGAACCGGAAGGACCGTCTCGTGACGATTCTGGTAGCTCCGCTGATGAGCTGTTCTGCCCGTATTCCAGTGTACACGATCATGATCGCGGTGCTGCTGCCGACAGCTTCACTGCTGCAGAAGGCCGGCATCATGCTGAGCATGTACATGGTTGGGATCGTCGCCGCCTTTGGCATGGCCTGGCTCTTCAAG
>SEEY01000384.1 GCA_004211235.1 Rubrivivax sp. | reverse complement strand
GGCCCATCCCGAGCGCCTGCGCTTGCAGCTCGAATTCCTGCAAGCCCGCCCGGACGTGCATGTCTGCGGCACGCAACTCGTCGTCTTCGACCATGACCGCGGGCTGCAGAACCCGCTGGGCCTGCTCAGTCACCCCACGACGGACGCCGCCATCCGCACCGCCCTCATCCAGCGCTGCGCGGTGGCCCACCCGTCTGTGATGGCGCGGCGCCAGCTGTTCGGCTGGGTCGGCGCCTATGACCCCGTCTTCGACTTCGCGGAGGACTACGAGCTGTGGTGCCGCGCCAGCCTGGCCGGCGCGACGTTCGCCAATGTGGAGCTGCCGCTGACCTACTACCGCAAGCATGCGAAGCAGGTCAGCCAGTCGAAAGGGCAGCAGCAGTGGATCCACGACCTGGCGATCAAGCAGCGTTACATGCGAAGCTTCCTGCGCGGCCGCGAACCGGGGCGGCTGCCGGAATTCCTGGCGCTGCAGACGCGCTATGCCAACCGTGCCGACGCCTTGGCCGCTTATCGCGAATGTGCCCAGCGGCTTGTCGAACTGGCCGGCCGCGTGCCGGACGCTGCCGAGTACGCGACCTACGCCAGCGCTGCCGTCGCTCGCCACCTGCAACTGGCGGATGCTTGCTGAGCCGCCCAACTTCGACGGATTCGAGAACATGCCCGGCCACGCCAACACATTGACCGTCGTCAACCGCGCCAAGGGCGGCATCGGCAACCAGCTCTTCCAGCACGTCTTTGCTGCCAGTCTGGCGCGGCGTCTGGGCGGCGAACTGCGTACCGACACCAACTACTTCGGCGCCGACCCTTACGGCTTCGCCGCCGCCGTCTGGAACCTGGACCCGCATGCCCGGGCTGCCAGCATCGCCGAACATGCGGGCGCGGGCAGCTACCTGCTGCGGGAAGGCAGCATCCGTGCGCTGGACCAGTTGCAGCCGCTGCCGGCCGACGCGCGTAGCCTTGTGCTGGACGGGTACTGGCAGGGCGAAGCCTATTTCGACCCCGACGTGGCGCGCCAGACCTACGCCCAACTGGCGGCGCGAGTGGAGCCGCAAGTGGATGCCGTGCTTCTGGCCCGGCTGCGCAGCAGCCCGAACGCGGTGGCCGTGCACCTGCGCCGCCGTGATTACGCCCACATGGGCTTGTGCAAGGACAGCTATTACGTCGCTGCCATCGACCATCTGCGCCTGAACCATGCGGACGCCGAGCTGTTCGTCTTCTCCGACGAACCCAACTACACCCGCCACCTGCTCGACAGCCGAGGCATTCCGTTCACCCCGGTGTCCAGTGACAGCGACCTGGGCGACCTGTTCCTAA
Source organism: Rubrivivax sp. (assembly GCA_004211235.1). The sequence continues at coordinate 3,282 of SEEY01000384.1, read as the reverse complement.
TGTCGCAGTGCCGGCATTTCATCGTTTCGAACTCGAGCTACTCTTGGTGGGGCGCCTGGTTCGGCGAGCAGTGCGGCGGCCGGGGCGGCCTGGTGATCGCTCCGAGGGAATGGGTCACCATCAATGCCACCCCGTCGCCTTGCCCGGCGCGCTGGCTGCAACTCGTCGATGCGGTGAGGCCTTTCGCGCTGGATGAGGTAGAGCTGACCGGTGTCGCCGCCCGCCTGCAGCGCCAGCGCTTCGACGACGCCCTCCGGGCCTGGTTCGGCGCGCGGGGTGACCAGACCTTGCGCGTGGAATTCGGCGATCTCGGGCCGGGCAGCCTGGTGCTGGACCTGGCCGGCTACAAGGGCGACTGGACGGCCGAGATCAGCCGGCGCTATGGCTCGCGCGTGATGGTCTTCGAGCCGATCCGGGCCTTTCACGATCAGATCCGTGACCGCTTTGCCGGCACGCCCGAGGTGCAGCCTTTTCAATTCGGCCTGGGCGCGCGCGACGAAGTGCTGGAGATGCACCACAGTGCCGATGGCACGGGCGCTTTCGTGCAGGGTCAGGCCGAGCAGGTGCGGCTTGTGCAGGCCAGCGGCTTTCTGCACGAACATGGCGTGCAGCAGATTGACCTGCTCAAGATCAACATCGAGGGTGGGGAATTTGAGTTGCTGGAGCACCTCATCGCCACCGGTGAGATCGCCCGTGTGCGCCGCCTTCAGGTGCAGTTCCATGACTTCGTGCCCGACGCGTTGGCTCGACGCGCCAGGCTGGTCCAGCAATTGGGCCGGACGCACCGCCAGAACTGGTGCTTCTATTTCGTCTGGGAAGAGTGGGCCCTTCAGCTCTGATCACGCAGCGGCACGCAAATCCCCATCGTCGCGCCGAAGATGACGGCGGCTGTGGCCGGGCTGAGCCGCGGCAGACACTCCGCGAAGTCAGCGCCCCGACGAAGCGGCCGGGGAAGGTGGCGGGAGCTAAGCGCACCAGCGCCTGCCAGGTCGCATCCGCATCGTGAAACCGACGCGATAAAACCAGGTGCCGTTGTTGTCATGAACAGGCGCCGTGCGCAGCGCCGGTGTGCGTCGAAATCTCGGACCCCGGTATCGCGCCAAGTGAGTCGGCGATGACGACAAGGAAGGTGCCGTTCTGCCCGGTGGGCAACTGCATCGCCAGGCTGTGTTCATGGTGCTGCGCACCCATATGACGTGGAGGGCGCTCCGCGTGCCCTGAACCGCAATTGCATCCGGCAGGCCGCAAAACGCCTCGCAAAAAAGATCAGGCCCGGCGGATCGCTCCGTCGGGCCTGTGGGGCCGGTACTGCGGTACCGGCGTCAGGAGATCAGTGGCTGCCGTCGGTCGGCATCAGATCCAGCCGCCGCCGTTGTTGCGGCGCTGCTCGTCTTCATCGGCCAGCTTGCGGTCGATGGCGGCGAGGTGGGCATCCGGCGAGGGCAGGGCGGCCTGGGCCAGGCCGACCGGCACGGCGCCGAGCAGCGCCTCGCTCGGCGGGGCCAGCACGTCGGTCAGGCTGACCGTTGCGCTGTGGCCGTCGTCGGGCTTCTGCGGTTGCACGTCCTTGGTGAACCAGACGTCGGCCATGTCGTGCTTGGCGCCGTCGGTCGTCGTGTAGCTCGACACCAGCCCGATGAGATTGCCGTTGTCGCTGCCGCTGCCCTTGGCCGCGTTCAGGTCGAGCGAGGCGATGCCCAGCTCGTCCAGCGACTTGAGCTCGCCGCCATCGGTCTTGCCGTCATGGTTGGCATCGACCCAGACCTTGAGTTCCTTCCAGTTGGCGTCCTTCGCATCCAGCTTGCCGTCGTGGTTGCTGTCCTGCTCGGCCATGGCGACATAGCCGTCCTTGGCATGCTTGCCGTTGGCCAGGATGGTGCCCATGCCGAACAGCTCGGAGCCGTTGTTGATGACGCCGTCGTGGTTGCGGTCCATCACCAGCAGGCCGTCGCCGCCGGCGACCCAGCCCACCTTGTGGACCTGGCCGGTGCCCAGCAGGTCGAAGTTCACGCCCTGGGCGGCAGCCAGCGTGTTGACGCCGTGGCCGTCCAGGTCCAGCGCGATCGGCGTGACCGCGAAGTAGGCGTTGAGCTGGGCGCCGTTCATCTCGCTGACGGCGGCACCACTCAGTGCGTCGAGCTGGGTCATGCTCATCGCCGCGATGTCGGCGCTCTCCAGGCCGTGGATCTGCTCGGTCGTCAGCGCGTGGACCTGGTCGGTCGTCAGCGATGCGGCCTGGGCGGTGGTCAGCGCGGTGATCTGCGTCACCTTCAGGTCTTCGAACTGGGCCGTCGTCAGGGCCGCGATCTGTGCCGTGCCCAGAGCCGCCAAGTTGGCCGTGCTCAGCGCGCGAAGGTCGTCGCTCTCGAGCTTGGCCATCTGGGCCGTCGAGAAGGACTGGACCTGCGTGGAGGTCATCACGGCGAATTGCGAGGCCGTGAAGGCATTCAGGTCATCCGTGGACAGATGGTTGATCTGGCTGCTCGTCAGCACCGACACGCGCCCGGCGAGGCCGGTCAGCTGGTCGGTCGTCAGCGCGCCGAGCTGCGTGTCCGTGATCGCGCGGATGGCGCCGGTGGACAGCCGGATCAGGTCGTCGGGCTCGATGGCCATGATCTGGGTGGTCGACAGCGAGGCGACCTGCTCCGTCGACAGCACGGCGACCTGCGTCGAGGTCAGCGCCGTCATGTCGCCAGCCGACAGGCCCTTCAACTGCAACGTGCTGAGCGACATGATCTGGCTGTTGCCCAGCGCGGCGATGTGCTCGGTCGTGAACGCGGCGAACTGGTCGGAGCTCAGGCCGGCCAGCGCCGTCGTCGTCACTGCGCGCAGGTCCGCAGTTTCCAGTGCGTGCAGCTGGCTCGTGGTCAGTGCGCCGAACTGGCTGGAGCCGAGCGTCGCGAACTGGCTGGTGCCCAGCGCGTTGAGGTTGTCGGTGGCCAGGTTGCCGAGCTGCGTGCTCGTCATCGACTGCACCTGGGCGGTGGAGAAGTTGCCGAACTGGCTGCTGCTCAGGCTGTTCAGGTCGGCCGTACCCAGCGTGCTCACCTGGTCGGTCGCCAGCGCGTTGATCTGCGTGCTGCTGAGTGCGCGCAACTGGTCGCTGGTGAAGGCGTCGAGCTGTGTGGACGTCAGCGTGCGCAGGGCGGCCGTCGAGATCGCCTTGATGTCGTCCGTCCCGATGGCGTGCAACTGGGCGGTGGACAGTACGTCAGCCTGCAGCGACGTCAGCGCGCCGATCTGGCTGGAGCTGAGCGCGGCAATGTCGGCGGTGGTCAGGCC
>SEEY01000383.1 GCA_004211235.1 Rubrivivax sp. | reverse complement strand
CGCCTGGGCCCAGGGCGTGCTGGCCAACCGGATCAGCGCTTCCCTGGCGGTGCCCGGACGCGCCGATCCGCTGCGCCTGGAGCTGCGTGCCGGTCAGCGGGACCTGACTTTCGACGGCGCCGAACTGCTGCCCGGCGCCTGCCGCCCATGAAAAGGAACCTGCGATGAAACGGCTCTTCTCTTTCGCTGTCGCCGCGCTGCTCGTCACGTCGGCACAGGCCCAGAACCCGCTCGCCCTCGGCAAGGACCTGCGCACCGCCGACCCCTCCGGCCACGTCTGGCCCGATGGCCGCATGTGGCTCTACACCTCGCACGACGAGGAGTGCCAGGCCGACTTCCACATGAAGGACTGGACCGCGTTCTCGTCCACCGACCTCGTCCACTGGACCGACCACGGCGCCGTGCTGTCGGTGAAGGACCTGAGCTGGGCCGAAGACTACGCCTGGGCCCCGGACGCGGCCTACAAGAACGGCAAGTACTACCTCGTCTTCCCGGCCGGCACCGGCATCAAGGACCGCCAGAACCCGAAGAACAGCACCAAGTGGATGGGCATCGGCATCGCCGAGAGCGACTCGCCCGCCGGCCCATTCAAGGACATGATCGGCGCGCCGCTGTGGCGCAAGCCCTACGCCAATGACCCGGTGCTGTTTGTGGACGACGACGGTCGCGCCTACCTCTACAGCCGCACCTCGGGCGTGAACTACCTCGTGGCCGAGATGGCCGACGACATGCGCGGGATCAAGGGCGAGCTGCAGAAGATGGACATGGGCGGCTATGAGCCGCCGATGGAAGGGCCGTGGGTGTTCAAGCGGGGCAGCCTCTACTACTTCACGATGCCCGAGCACAACCGCATCCTGACCTACTACACCGCCACGGCGCCCAAGGGCCCGTGGACCTACGGCGGCGTCATCATGGACGCCGAGGGCGGCAACAACCACCACTCCATCGTGCAGTACAAGGGCCAGTGGGTGCTGTTCTATCACCGCTGGCTGGAGACGCCCGGCGCGGCCTGCACCAAGACGCAGCGGCATGTCGCTGCGGAGTATCTGTACTTCAACGACGACGGCAGCATCCGCAAAGTCGAGCGCACGAAGGAAGGTGTGGGCGACTTCCCGCAACGCGCCGCCAGGCACTGAAAGGCGCCGACCATGACCGACTACAAGGCTGTGAACCAGCTGTCCCGCCTGGCCCTGCAGCATTGGGGCGAGGGCCGGCTGGATGCGGCCGAGGACGGCTTTGTGCAGGCCATCGCGGCGTTAGGCGCCGAGGGCAACGCCGCCGATCTGCACGCCCAGCTGGCCGGCGTGCTGGACGCTGCCGGCCGGCTGGAAGAGGCCGTCACGCAGTCGGAACTCGCCCTGGCCGGCGAGCAGTCGCGAGGCCAGGCGGACGACCAGCCCTTGGTGAAGGTCGCGCGCTACTTCCTGGCTGATCGCCTGGCGCGGCTGGGGCGGGCCCAGCCGGCGCTCGGCGTGCTGGCGCCATCGCTCGCTGCGCTGCCCGACGACTGGCTGCTGAACACCGCGCAGGCCGAGGCGTTGCACGTCGCCGGCCGGCACGACGAAGCCCGCGCCGCGGCGGCCCATGCGCTCGCCCATGCCGGCTCCGAGACCAAGCGGGCGCAGCTCGCCGAGCGCCTGGCGCCGCTGCTGCTCCCGTCCTAACCGCCGCCGCTGGGCAGGACGACCGGCTTCCAGCCCCCCAGCACGAACTCCGGCCGGCGATAGTTGGCGATGGTCTCGGCATCCCTGTCGAGGCGCAGCTGGCGGGAGACGGGGTGGCGCTGGCTCACGTCCACCGGCCGGCCCTGCAGGTCGCGCGAGTTGAACTCGAGAAAGCGCACCTGCGAGCTGTCGAAGCCCGGCGCCTCTTCCACCGGCCCCCAGCCCTCGGGCGCTATGCCCTGCAGGCGCGAGTCGATCAGCACCATCTCCGCATGCGGGAAGTTGGTGGCCGTGCGCGTGGCCGAGTTGTTGCGTGGCAGGCGGGCGAACACCGCCACCGGACTGGCCACCGGGGCCGACGCGGCCCAGGGCAGCGGCGCCTCGCTGGCGATGAAGCGGCAGTCGACGAAGACATTGCCGTGCTGGCCGGCGGGCGTGCGTGTCCAGCTGAACGGGCCGATGGATTGCAGCTCGGTGCGCAGGAAGTAGGCGGCCGCATAGCCGAGGATGGTGTCGCCATGGCCGGTGAGCTTGCTGTCCTGCACGTAGAGCGTGCCGTAGGTGGTCAGCGCGTCGCCGCTGCCGTTCAGCGTCATGTCGCTCAGCACGATGCGTTCGCCCCGCGTCATCAGGGCCTCGGCCTGGCCGATGGCGAGGTTGGTGATCGTGAAGCCGGAAAGCTGGATGTCTGCGCCGTTGACGATGGAGAAGGCCCAACGGCCGCGTGCGCCCGGGTTGAAGGCGCTGTTGTTCTCGTAGCGCACGACGACCTTGTCGCGGCTCTCGCCCTGCAGGGTGAGGTGGCGCTTGTTGGCCAGCGACACGATCTCCTCGTAGACGCCGTTGCGGATGAGGATGGTCACCCGTGTTGCCGGCTGATCGGGCACGAAGTCGACGGCGCCCTGCACGGTGGCGAAGTCGCCGCTGCCGTCCGCGGCCACGACGAGGCGGGTGCTGTCGGCGGCCGGCGGCGCGGCGCGGGTGGCGAAGGTCCAGCTGATGGCGGGCTCTGCCGGGCCGGCCTGCTGCAGCACGCCCGCGTCCAGCGTCACGCGGTAGCGCCGGCCATAGCCCAGCACGCCGTGATGCGGCGTGATCGTCGCCACGTTGCCGCGCACGATGACCGGGCGGAAATGCCAGTCGCGCCCGGCGATGCGGGTGCTCTGGTAGGTCGTCGTCGCCGCATCGGCCGCGGCCTCCGCCGGCGTCATGCGGCGGTTGGGCGAGGCCGGGATGGCCAGGTCCAGGGTGTCGACGAGCCGCCCGTCGTCGGCGTCATGGATGCGGATCAGCCCGGACGCGCCGACGCGGGGCGGCGCATCGAAGTGGACGCTGAGCGGGGTATCCGGGCTGATGCCGCTGCCCTGCGGCAACGGCCGCTGCGCCAGCGCCGCCAGGGGCAGCCATGCCATGCACAGCAGCAGCGGTTTCAGGCAGGCGTTCATCGCGCTTCCCTGGTGCCTCGCTCGGCATGGCTGCGCCACACGGCCATCGTGCGGGCGGTGCGGCTGGGAGGTTCGGGCGCCCGCCCGGGTGCGAAGGCGGCCACGGCCTGCGTGACCCGCACCAGCAGGGGCAGCGTCAGCACCAGCGGCAGGGCGGTCAGGCGCAGGGCTTCCGGCGAGCCGTTGGCAATGGCCGGCAGCAGCAGCGCGGTGGGCAGTGTGTAGGCGTACTGCGACAACTGCAGCGCGACCGCGTTGTGCCAGTCGGCGTTCACGCCGCTCAGGCCGCAACGCTGGCGTTGGCCGAGGTGGAAGGCCGGCGGGTCGCTCTCGGCCAGGCGCTGGCGCAGGGCGGCCTGCAGGCCCGCGGGCAGCGAGGCGAGGAACTCGTGTTTCTCCAGCTCCGCCTGGCGCTTGCGAGCATCCCCGCGCAGCGCCGCGACGTGCGGCTCCGCGGCATCCTCCGCGTCGAACATCTTCAGCCGGCGGGTCTCGTCGTGCAGCTCCCACAGCAGCATGCGGAAGTTCCGCTCCACGGCCGCCACGTCATGGCCGGCGATGTACTCGAAGGCGTCATGCGCCTCCACCACGCAGCGCGCAAGGGCGCACATCGAGGGCAGGTCGGCCAGGCCGGGCAGGGCGCCGCCGCTGGACTCCGGTGCCAGGCCGCGCAGCGCACTGCCGTGGGCCAGCAGCTTGGCGAAGATCTGCACGCCATAGGCGGCATGCACGCTCTCCGGCGCCTGGCCCGACAGCGCGGCCAGCAGTGCCTTGCCATGCTCCAGCACGGCGTCGAACTCGCGGACCCTGGCCTTGTAGTCGCCCCAGGTATTGATGGTTTCCAGCATGCTTGATTCGTGCCTCGACAAGCGCGCAAGGGTAGGCGAAGTCTGCGTTGGCCGCGCGGCATTCAAGTCGTCAAGCGGGCTGCCATCCACCTCGCCGCCAGCGCGGGCCACTGGCCGTGCGTGCCGGCCAGCCCGCGCAACGCGAAGCCGTGCTCGGCCTGCGGGAAGACATGGGCCTCCACATCGAGCCCGTGCTGCTGCGCGGCGACGACGAGGTTGAGCGCGTGCTGCACCGGCACGATGGCGTCATGCAGCGCGTAGGCCAGGAACACGGGGCACTTCGGCAGGCCGTGCGGCTCAGCCGCGATGCCGATGGGCCAGGCGTCGTAGAAGGCCTGCTTCTCGGGCGGCAGGAAGTCGGGCTTGCCGGCGGGGAACTTGTGCTCGCGGTGGTTGGCGTTCAGCGGCGCGTAGGCGATGACGGCGCCGGCCGATTCACGTTGGCAGGCCATCACGCCGGCCAGGTGGCCGCCGGAGGACAGGCCGACGTGCAGCAGCGGCAGCGGCGGCAGCGTGGCGAGGTGGTCCAGCGCCAGCAGGCCGTCCTGCAGCGCGATGTCGAAGAGCTGGCCGTCCTGGCCGGCGTGATGGCCTGCCAACGTGAATCGGCCGGCGCCGTCATCGCCTACGCGCCGCTGAACGCCAACCACCGCG
>SEEY01000382.1 GCA_004211235.1 Rubrivivax sp. | reverse complement strand
GCGCCGCTGCGGGCCAGGGCCAGCGTGTGGCGGTGGTAGCCGCGGCGGTCGCCGGAGATGTCGAGCACGCCGAGCAACTGGCCGGCGGGGTCGGCAATCGGCGCGGCGGCGCAGGTGAGGAAGCCGTTGCGCGCCAGGTAGTGCTCACCGCCGTGCACGACCACCGGCGCGCCTTCGGCCAGCGCGGTGCCGATGGCGTTGGTGCCGCGCCATTGCTCGCTCCACAGCGCGCCGGGGCGCAGCGCGACGCGGGCCGCGCGGTCGGCGAAGTGGGCGTCGTCACCACTGGCGTGCAGCAGCAGGCCGTGGGCGTCGGCGAGCAGCACGAGGCTGTCGCTGCCCTGCACCTGCTCGTTGAGGAAGGCCATGACGGGCCGGGCGTGGGCCATCAGCGCGTGGCGGTGCTCCAGCGCGCGGGCGAGCTGGGCGGCGCTGGCGTGCGGCGCGCCTTGCGGGCGGCCCTCGGGCGCGAGGCCGAAGTCGCGGCAGCGCGCCCAGCTGGCCTGCAACGGGCCGGCAATGAGGCCGCTGGCGACGGTGCCGGTATCCAGCCACTGGCGGCGGGCCAGGCGGATGCGCTCGGGCGGCGTGGGGGCCTCGGGGTGCGTGCTCATGGGATGTCTCCTGCGCGGCCTCTCGAAGGCTCTGAAGGCGCAGAGCCTGCGCCAGGAGGCGGACAGTAGCCTGACGCGCGACCGCGTCAAGCGGCTGTGCCGGATTGGCACGCTGTCACGCCACAGGTGTTCCATTTCGGAACAGTCGCCGCGCCGTTCGGCCGGGGTTTCAGCACCGCGTCGAAGCCTACCGGCGCAAGCGGCGCTGGCATGCGCATTGCGCTGAAGGAGGCGACCCGCGCCGCAAAACGCCGCACTCGCGCGGGCATTCAAACCCCTGGAGACTGCCCATGACCGTTTACGCCGCACCCGGCGCCGCTGGCGCCAAGATCGTCTACAAGCCCCGCTACGACAACTTCATCGGTGGCAAGTTCCAGCCGCCGGTCGAGGGCCAGTATTTCGACGTGATCTCGCCAATCAACGGCAAGGTCTACACGCAAGCCGCGCGCTCGGGCGCCCGGGATGTGGAGCTGGCGCTGGACGCCGCCCACGCAGCCGCCGCCGGCTGGGGCGCCACGCCGGCTGCGGAGCGGGCCAACATCCTGCTGAAGATTGCCGACCGCATCGAGCAGAACCTGGAGCTGCTGGCCTACGCCGAGACGGTGGACAACGGCAAGCCCATCCGCGAGACGCTCAATGCCGACGTGCCGCTGGCGGTGGACCATTTCCGCTACTTCGCCGGCTGCGTGCGCGCGCAGGAAGGCGCGTTGAGCGAGATCGACGGCAACACCATCGCCTATCACTTCCACGAGCCGCTCGGCGTGGTCGGCCAGATCATTCCGTGGAACTTCCCGCTGCTGATGGCGGCGTGGAAGGTGGCGCCGGCGCTCGGTGCCGGCAACTGCGTCGTGCTGAAGCCCGCGGAGAGCACGCCCATCGGCATCCTGCTGTTTGCCGAGCTGATCGCCGACCTGCTGCCGCCCGGCGTGCTGAACATCGTCAACGGCTTCGGCAAGGAGGCCGGCATGCCGCTGGCCACCAGCAAGCGCATCGGCAAGATCGCCTTCACCGGCAGCACGGCCACCGGCCGGCAGATTGCGCAGGCCGCCGCGGCCAACCTGATCCCGGCGACGCTGGAGCTGGGCGGCAAGAGCCCCAACCTGTTCTTCGACGACGTGATGGCCGAGGACGACGCCTTCCTCGACAAGGCCATCGAGGGCCTGGTGCTGTTCGCGTTCAACCAGGGCGAGGTGTGCACGTGCCCGAGCCGCGCGCTCATCCAGGAAGGCATGTTCGACAAGTTCATGGAGCGCGCCGTCAAGCGCGTGGCGGCCATCAAGCAGGGCAACCCGCTGGACACCGACACCATGATGGGCGCCCAGGCCTCGGCCATGCAGATGGACAAGATCGAGACCTACCTGGCGCTGGGCAAGGAGGAAGGCGCCAAGGTGCTGATCGGCGGCAACCGTGCGCAGCTGGGCGGCGACCTGGCGGGCGGCTACTACATCCAGCCGACGCTGTTCCAGGGCCACAACCAGATGCGCATCTTCCGCGAGGAGATCTTCGGCCCGGTGCTGGCCGTGACCACCTTCAAGACCGAGGCCGAGGCGCTGCAGATCGCCAACGACACGCCCTACGGCCTGGGCGCCGGCGTGTGGACGCGCGACGGCAGCCGCGCCTACCGACTGGGCCGCGGCATCCAGGCCGGGCGGGTGTGGACGAACTGCTATCACGCCTACCCGGCGCATGCGGCCTTCGGCGGCTACAAGGAATCGGGCATCGGCCGCGAGACGCACAAGGGCATGCTCGACCACTACCAGCAGACGAAGAACCTGCTGGTGAGCTACTCGCCGAACGCGCTCGGGTTCTTCTGAGCCGGTGCGCTGGCAGGGCGGAGGCGCGCTGCCAGCGCGGCTCCGCCCTGTTTGCAGGCGCTGCCGGCTACGCCTCAGCCTTAGCGGCGGCGGGCCAGTGGCAGGGCGCCGAGGGCAAGCACCGCCAGTGACAGCGTGCCGGGCAGCGGCAGTTCGCTGGTGCCCGGCGCGCGCATGGCGACGCGCAGGTTGTCCAGCCCCGATTCCTCGTTGACGTTGCCGGCTTCGTGCGCTTCGTTCCAGCGGAAGGACGTGATGGCGATGTCGGACACGATGCCGATAAAGATGGGCGAACCGTCGCCGCCGGCGACGGCCAGGTTGCTGCTGCTGCCGTCACTGAAAAGGAAGGACAGCACGCCATCGTCCTGCGCCGTCGAGGGTTCGAGCGGGTTCGCCTCGAAGGCCGTGATGTCCAGCGCCGCGGCGAGGAAGGGCAGCGCCAGCTGGGCCTCGTAGTAGGCATTGCCGGCCAGGCGGGCCGGCCCGAAGGCGAAGACCGTCTTGTCGGCCCCGAACACCTCGACCGCGCCGAGGTTGCTGCTCAGCGTGAGGCCTGGCAGCACGGCCACGCCGGTGAGGTCGGTGCCGCCCGCGTAGCTGGAGAAATCCTGCAGCTGGGCCGAGCCGCTGATGGCGGCTTCCCAGCCGGCGAGCGTCGTGTACACCGACACGGTGGCGGCCTGCGCCAGGCCCGCGGCGGACAGGGCAAGTGCAATGAGGGTGCGACGCATGGCTGTCTCCGGCCGTTGTTGTGGTGGGCCATTGGGCGCGCCGGCCGGGGTGCGGCCCACCCCAAGGACTTGGGGCGTCCCCGTGGATGCGGGGTGGCGCCCCGTCGGGCGTGGGCACCGCCCCTTCATGCGGGGCGTTAAATGAAAAAGCGCCCCGGTCGGGGCGCTTCAGGCGGTGCGGAGTTGGCCGGCGACAGGCTCAGTGGCCCCTGACCGCCAGCTTCTCGCCCCCGACCTTGCGCGGGAAGGGCGCGATCATGGCGCCGAGCACCGAGGGGATCGCCGCGATCATGACGATGATGAAGTAGGTCTTGTAGCCAAAGTGATCGGCCAGCGGGCCCGAGACCATCTGCGTCGGCACGAGGGTCAGGTTCATGATCGAGTTCGCGAAGGCGTAGTGGGTCATGTGGAATCGACCCGGGGAGATCTGCTGCATCATGTACAGCATGTTGGCGACGAAGCCGAAGCTGTAGCCGAACTTCTCCAGCGTCACCAGGCTGGCCACCGTCCAGAACGACAGCCCGTGGCCCGGGCCGGCGAGCTGCGACAGCACGACGAAGCAGACGTGCGGGATGTTCAGGCACAGCGCCATGAAGATCAGGGTGCGGCGGTTCAGGCCGTACTTGGCCATGAAGGCGCCGCCCAGCAGGCCCGCGCCCAGGCTCACGACCGTGGCGATGGTGCCGTCGATCAGGCCCTTGTCCTTCAGCGACAGGCCGACGCCGCCCAGGTCCGGCGACGCCTGCAGGAACAGCGGCCCCTCGATCAGCAGCAGGCCCTCGGAGCTGCGATACAGGAAGACGAACAGCAACATGCCCCAAATGCTGTCCTTCTTGAAGAAGTCGACGATGGCCTCGCCGAAGGTGCGGAACGCCGCCTTCACGCTCTCCGGCCGGTCGCCGATGCTGCCGGTCGGCAGCATGAACCAGTGGTACACGGCCAGGAACACCAGCGTGCAGGCCGACAGCGCGAGCGCCCAGCTCCATGCGGCCGTGCTGCTCATGTGGTGGTCTTCCTTCAGCGAGCCCGCCACCCAGACGATGAGCGCGGTGCCGAAGAGCCGGCCGACGTTCCAGAACACGCCCTGCACGCCGATGTACTTGGCCTGGCCCTTCTCGTCGAGCGCGGTGATGTAGATGCCGTCGACGCAGATGTCCTGCGTGGCCGAGCAGAAGGCCATCACCCACAGCACGGCGATGGTGATCTGGAAGTAGTTCGGCAGCGGCAGCGCCACGGCGATGCCGCAGAGCAGCACGGCCATGAGCACTTCCATCCACAGCACGAAGAACTTCTTCGTCTTGAACATGTCGAGGAAGGCGGCCCACAGCGGCTTGAGCGACCAGGCGATGCCGATGCTGGCGGTGGCCAGCGTGATCTCGCCGTCGCTGTGGCCGAGGTCCTTGAACATCGTGCCGGCCACCCAGATGACCAGCGCGAACGGTATGCCTTCAGACAGATAGG
>SEEY01000008.1 GCA_004211235.1 Rubrivivax sp. | reverse complement strand
ACCTCGCCCATGGGCCTTGCGTGGCTGGGCGAGCAGCACGAGGCGCGTCTCATCGTGCAAGACAGTCTGGCGCAGACGCTGAATTGGCCGTCCGCCGTGGCCACGACAGCGGTTTTCGTGCCGGAAACCGGTAAGCGCTACACAGCCGATGCCGTTCGCATCTCCGGCAGCATCGCCAGTGTGGCCGCGGTGGACTACACCGCCGAGGCGATCACCACGGCAGGCTGGACGGTGCTGAAGCTCACGCCTACCAGCGAGACGTTGAGCAATTTCGGCGCCCGGCGGCTGGCGGGTGCGCTCAAGGAGCTCAGCGACGGCATGCCGCAGTCAACCTCGCAGGGCGCCATGCTGCTGCCCGTGATCGCGCGAGCGGCAACAGCGTCAGCCGGGCTTTTCGACATCGCTCTGCCGGGCGCGAACACCGTGTTCCACCAGGAGTTGGCGAACCTCACAGCCCTTGACGGACAGGGCGGTCAGTACGCCCATGCGCGTGTCAAGGCGCCACGCCTGGACGTCGGGCTCGAAGGACTGCGCCTGGAGGAGACGGCCTGGCTCGGCTTTGCCTTCAATCCGAAGAACGTTCACGCGCCGCGCGGCCTGGGATTGATGTTCTCGACCTTCTACAACGGCGTGCCCGACTGGCCAGACATGTTCGTCCAGCCCTTGCTGCCGCCGGCTTGCCCCAGCGGTGCCCCCAGCCTGCGCAGTTTCTTCCTGGCCTTGTTTGACGAGCGCGGCGTTTTGCAGGCACTCGTGCCTGTCCGTGCGGCGCGGCCGATTGAGTATTGCCAGTAAGGCTTACCAGGGCGGTGCTTCTTCGCTGACGGCCTCGGCCGTTTCCGGCAAGGCGGCCGGCGCAGGGGCGGCACCGCTGGCGAAGTCATGCTCGCCGCCCAGGCCCGCGATCAACGCCGGAATCAGCCGGCCCAGCTCGCCGGTGGCCAGCGCCAGGTCGGCGTCGAAGGCTTCGTCGCCGCTGGCTTCGGGCCGGCCCTCGAAGGCGAGGTCCAGGAAGCTGATCTTCTTGATCGTGAAGCCTTCGGTCAGCGTGAATGCCACACGGTCGCGCCATGACAGCGCCAGGCGCGTCGGCATCTTGCCGCTGGTGAGGTGGGCTCGAACCTCGTCGATGTCCAGCGGGTGGCGGGCGTAGCGAACGACGGGCTTCTCGTCGTCGCTCCCTTTCAGCTCGCACTCGCGCTCGATCTGGAAGCCCTCCGGCGTCACGCCGTCCATCAGCCACGCGGCCATGCAGGCGGCGGGGCTCTCTGCTGTTTGCACGAGCTGCAGGCTCAGGCCCGGGCTGGCCTGGATCAGCAGCGTGACGACTTCGTCCGCCCGGCTGCTGGAGCCGGCGTCGACGAAGAGCAGGCCGTCCTTGGGCGCTATCCACACTTGCGTCGCTGACGTCTTGGTAAACGCGCGCGGCAGCAGCTCGTGTGTAGCCTGTTCCTTCAGGTCCTTCTTGGCCTTCTTGCCGGGCTTGCGACCGGTCGTGGCTTCGAGGTGCTCGGCCAGTTCGTCGATGCGCTCCTGCACGACGGACGAGGGCAGCAGACGCACCTCGCGCTTGAGCTTGACGAGCCAATGGCCGTCGACGACCTCGACCAGCGGCGCGTGCTCGATGCCGCGCGGCGGCGCCCAGCCCACGGCCAGGGGCTGTGTCGGTGCGCAGGTGAGAAAGGGTTCCTTGGCGAGTTGCTCGGCGAGCACTTGGGCGTCAGCCGGCCAGCCTTCGCCAATGCGGTAGGTGATCAGGTTCTTGAACATGGGCGCTGTAGAAACAGGAAGCCCGCCGGCGGCGGGCTTCGGAAGCAGGCGGAGATTGTCTCAGGTCCGCCGGCGCCTCCAGGGTACAAAGAGGCGATGTCGGTCAGTTACAGCAGGCAAGTTTCGGGTTCCGGCGCGGTCGTGGTGAGGGCCTGCAGGGGGGGAGTTGCCTGCGGTCACGACGGCCCCTTATTCGCGGCGGGCGATGACTTGGCGCAGCAGCTTCTCGAACACATCGATCGACTGCCCACCCTGGATGAGATGCTGCTGGTTGACGACGATGGCGGGCACGGAATTGATGCCCTGGTTCTGCGCCTCACGTTCCGCCGCCGCCACCTCGGCGTCGTAGCGGTCGCTGGCGAGCAGCTCACGCGCCTCAGCGTCAGGCAAGCCGGCGACGGCGGCCAGTTCCAGCAACACCGCGGGGTCGCTGACATTGCGCCCGTCCGTGAAATAGGCTTTCAGCAGCGCGACCTTCAGCGTGCGCTGCACTGTGGGGCCGAAAGCTTCGTCCGCCCAGTGCAGCAGGCGGTGTGCGTCACGCGTGTTGTAGATGCGGCTGCGGGATTCCATGCGGAAGTCAAAGCCGAGCTCGGTGCCGCGCTCGCGAATGGCCTGCTGGGTGCCGGCCAGCTGGGCCGGGCTGGCGCCGTATTTCTGCGCCAGGTGCTCTTCGATGTCCTGCCCCTCCGGCGCCATGCCGGGGTTGAGCTCGAAGGGATGGAAGTGCAGGTCCAGTGTCAGACCGGGGATGCGCGCGGCAGCGGCCTCCAGGGAATACAGGCCGATGGCACACCAGGGGCAGACCACGTCAGAGATGAAATCGATGCGCATGGGCGGAATTCTGTGGGCGTGCCGGTGCCCCTGCTGCCTGAAAGGTCGAACCGGCTGTCGGGACATCCGCTTTGCGCTAGCGTTGCCGGCATGAGCGAAACGCACCCCCCCTACACACCTCCCCAGGTCTGGACCTGGAACAAGGCCTCTGGCGGCCAGTTCGCCAGCATCAACCGGCCAGTGTCCGGGCCGACGCACGACAAGGAACTGCCCGTCGGGCAGCATCCGTTACAGCTGTACTCGCTGGGCACGCCAAATGGCATCAAGGTGACGGTGATGCTGGAGGAGCTGCTGGCGCTGGGCCATGCGGGCGCGGAATACGACGCCTGGCTCATCCGCATCAACGAGGGCGATCAGTTCGGCAGTGGTTTCGTCTCGGTCAACCCGAATTCCAAGATACCGGCGCTGCTGGACCGCAGCGGGCCGGAGCCGGTGCGCGTGTTCGAGTCGGCTGCCATCCTGATGTACCTCTCCGAGAAGTTCGGCGGCACCTTCATGCCCCCAGATGCGGCCGAGCGCGCCGAGGCCTTGAGCTGGCTGTTCTGGCAGATGGGCAGCGCGCCTTTCCTGGGTGGTGGTTTCGGGCACTTCTACGCCTATGCGCCAACGAAGCAGGAGTACCCCATCGACCGCTACGCCATGGAGGTCAAGCGCCAGCTGGACGTGTTGGACAAGTTGCTGGCCACGCGCCGCTTTCTGGCGGGCGAGCAGTACACGATCGCCGACATGGCTACCTGGCCCTGGTATGGCGCACTGGCCAAAGGACAGCTCTACGGCGCGGGTGAATTCCTGTCCGTCCACGAATACACGCACGTCATCCGCTGGGCCGACGAAATCGCACAGCGCCCAGCCGTGCAGCGTGGCCGCAAGGTCAACCGCACCTGGGGCGAGCCGAGCAGCCAGCTGCACGAGCGGCATGACCCGAGTGACTTCGAGTTGAAGACCCAGGACAAGCTCGCGCCGTGATTACCCTCTACGACTGCGCCACCGCGCCCAGCCCGCGTCGCGCGCGCATCCTGCTGGCGGAGAAGCGCGTGCCGCACGAGACCGTGCAGGTGGACCTGCGCAGTGGCGAGCAACTGGGCGAGGCGTTCCGGCGCATCAACCCGCAATGCACGGTGCCGGCACTGGTGGCGGAGGAGGGTGTCGTGCTGACGGACAACGCCGCCATTGCCGCCTACCTGGAAGCGCGCTTTCCCGAGCCGCCGCTGCTCGGCCGCACGCCGCTGGAGAAGGCGGAGATCGCCGGTTGGCAATGGCGGGTCGAGTTCGAGGGGCTCCACGCGATTGCCGAGGCCTTCCGCAACAGCAGCCCGGCAATGGCTGGCCGCGCGCTGGCGGGACCGGTCGACCACGCGCAGATCCCGGACCTCGCGCAGCGCGGTCTGGCGCGGGGGCAAAAATTCTTCGCGGACTTGAATGCCCATCTCGCCGAACGCGACTTCATCGCCGCCGGGCAGTTCAGCATCGCCGACATCACGGCCGTCGTGGCAGTCGACTTCGCGCGGGTGGTGAAGATCAAGCCGGGGGATGAGCACCCGCATCTGCGGCGCTGGCGCGAGGCGATGCAGGCTCGGGGAACGATGGCGTGAAAACGGTGTCGGCGCCTGTCACACCAGGCTGCGATCGCTCGGCCGCGCCAGGTAGAACCATTCCGTCCCGGGCGAGGACTTCACGTTGGGGAACACGATGCGCCCCTCGCTCGGCGCCAGCACGGCCTCACCGCTGGCGCGGATGCCGATCTGCTGGCCGTTCGCGATGGCGTCGAAGCTCGCCCAGGGCCGCTCGAAGCGGTCGCCCATGTCCTCGCGGTCGATGACGTCGTAGAGCTGCAGTACCTCGGCCGGCTGTGTTGGCCGGTGCGGCTCGACGGCGCTCTCGTCCAGCATGCCCAGAAAAACCAGCGTGCGCAGGATGGCGAGGCGTGCCACTTCGGGGCCATTCGGGTCCAGGTGCTGGCCGCATTCCAGCGTGATGGCCCAGCCGCCGGTGGAACGCATGTACTCGGTGGTGCCGACACCGTAATGCGGGTCGGAGATCAACTGTGCACGGCGCGAACCGTCGCTCTGGCGCTGCTGGCGGCGCTGCAGGCCGAGCGCGTAGGTGGACAGCCAGCCTTCGACGACGCGGTTCACGCCGAGCCTTGCGGCCAGAGCCGACTCGGTCGTTTCCTGCGAGAAAGGCTCCAGCTCGTCGGTGTTGTTGCGCGGGCCGATCATGGCGAAGGGCTGGCCGGCGCTCTGGAAGCTGTGCAGGTCGAGGATGCCGTCGTGCTGGGCGATCAGTGGGCAGAGCACGCGCGCTATGCGGTCCTCGAAGTCCTGCGCAATGATGGGCGGACGCAGGTTGCGGTTGAGGTTGCGGTCGCCCTCGCGGCGGTCGAGCTGGTTGGCCAGCGGATTCACGATGGGCACGAAGGTCAGCGTGCCGCGCAGCAGCGACAGCTCGCCGGCGTCGAGCTGTCGCGCGATCTCGGTCATGGCCTTGGTGCCGTGGATTTCGTTGCCGTGCACGGCACCGGTCACGAGAAGGCGCGGGCCGGGTTGCAGACCGGCGAACTGGTGGACGCGGAGGTGGGTGGGCGTGCTGGACATGATCAGGGCTTGAGCAGTTCGGAAGAGAGGGCCTGGTTGGCAGCGTAGACCCGCGGCGGCAAATCGGCCACTCGCTGGCCTGCGCGATACGCGACGAGCCGGTAAAGGGTGGCGAAGGCGAAGTCGGGCGGCGCTTGGCCGGCGCCCAGCACCAGCTCGCCGCCGCGACGCACGCTGTCGGCCAGGAAGGCGGGCAGGCGCAGGTGATACGGATTGCGCTCGACCTCGCCGGTATGCCGCTCCAGCGCGGCGATCAGCCGGGCGGTGTCGGCGAGGCTGGTTTGCACGAGGGCATTGGGGGCGTCCTGCGTCGACCAGAACTCGGTAAGCGCCAGCACGGTGTCCAGCCGCGCTGCGGCGATGGCCTCGACGACGAGGCGGTGCACGCCGCGGTGGCTGGGGTTGTCGTCCCGCGCATGCGGGGCGAGGACGAGGGCCGGGCGGTGTTCGGCAAGAAGGGCGGCGAGGGCTTCCACGTGCGCGGTCTGCATGGCATCGGCGCGCACGTGGGACAAGCCGGCTTCGCCCACACGGATGCAGCCGAAGCCGAGCACGGCGCAGGCGTCCTGCAATTCGGCCCAGCGCGCCTCGCGGCGTGCGGCATTGCTGCCGAGCGTGACGGCCACGTTGCTGACGCGCCAGCCGGCTTCCTGCTGCAGCCGCAGCGGCAGCGCGCCGACGATGCATTCGTCATCCGGGTGGGGGGCGAAGATCAGGCAATGGCCGGCGTGGGCGTCCCGCGCGGGTGTGGCTTGGCGGTCAGGTGGGTTGCCCAGCAGGGCGGCGAAACGGGTCAGGTGCTCGCGCCAGCGCGCGAGGTCGGCTTCCAGAGACATGCCGTCATCGTACCGGCCATGTCGCCAGCACCACGCCCACCAGCGCCAGCCCGTAGGCCAGCGCCTGCTGGGCCGACAGCGTCTCGCCCAGCGCCAGGCCGACGAGGGCCGTGCTGATCGGCAGGAAGACCATGAACACGCCCGCCCTGGCCGCCGGCAGCCCCTTCAGGCCGGCCATCCACAGCCAGACGGTGATGACGCTGGCGGTGGCGGAGTAGTAGGCCAGCAGGCCCCAGTCCATGGCGCGCGGTGCGCCGAAGTCGAAACTCAGGCCCTGCCAGATCGCCAGCGGCGTGACCAGCACCAGGCCCCAGAGGTTGATGAGCGCGCTGATGCGCTTCGGCCCGAGGCCGGCCGTCAGCTTCTTGCCGATGACGACATAGCAGGCCTCGCAGGCGACGGCCGCAACCAGTAGCAGCGCGCCGAGCAGCGTCGTCTGCGCGCCACCCTGCCGGCTCGAGGCCACCAGCGCGATGCCGACGACCGCGAAGGCGATGCCGGCGAGCGTGCGCCCGGCCGGCCTTTCGCGCAACACGGCCCAGCTCAGCAGCGCCACGGCCGCCGGGATGCCGGCCATGATGACGCCCGCCACGACCGCCGAGCTCTGCCGCAGGCCGTAAAGCATGCAGATCGAGAAGAGGAAGTTGCCGAGGAAGGATTCCAGGAAGAGCAGCCGGCGGGAGCGGGCGTCCAGCGGTGCTTCGTCGGCCGGCTTTTTCAGCCAGGGCAGCATCAGCAGGGCGGCAAAGCCGAAGCGCAGGCCCGCCAGCAGGAACACCGGGAAGGCCGCCACCAGCAGCTTGGACAGGCCGACGTAGCTGCCCACCAGGCTGGTGCTGGCGGCGAGCAGCGCGTAAGCCCGCCAGGGAACCGGATGCATCAGTCGATCAGCAGTGCGATGAACTGCGTGAACTGCGCCGGGTTGAAGTTGTTGTCCGAGACGAGGATCAGCGTGCGCTTGCCATCGACCGTCGGGCCGAAGGTGATGCCTTCGATGTTGTCGAGTGCCAGCACGCTGCCGTCATCGTTCTTCAGCGTGGACAGGTCCAGCAGCAGGCTGCGCTTGACCGGCACGACGTCGCGGCCCTTGATGCTTTCCCAGCCGGACACGTCGGTCGCCCCACGCGTGTCGATGCGGAACAGCTTGATGGTGTTGCTGGTCGGCAGTTTGGTGAACGGCGCCAGCCCGGGTGTCGCGGCGCCGACGGCGTAGGCGCGCTCGATGACGATGAACTCGGTGCTGGACAGCGCCAGCATGTCCGGCACGCCGTTGGTGGCAAAGTCGCCGGCCCGCGCTGGCGGGAAGGGCAGGGGCGCCACGTCGTAGATGTACTCGGCGCCCGGCTTGCCGGTGTCGAGATCGAAGGACAGCATGCGCGCGCGGCTGCCATGGTCGACGGCCGTCGGCAGGCTGTCCTGCGCCAGGCCGTTTTCCACCATGCTCCACATCGTCCTGCCGTCGGGCGTGATCGCAACGCTCTCAAAGGCGAGGTTGTTGTAGACGCCGGCATCGCCCGCGGCCAGACCCGAGGCGCTGCCCGTCGGGTTGTAGTAGCTCGGCACGGCGAACTCGCCGGCCGGCTTGCCGTCGAGTTGCATGCTGCGCAGCGTCGGGTTCTGCATCACGGCCGAGGTGCGCTGGCCTTCGTTGGCCCAATAGATGCGGTTGCGCTTCGCGTCCAGCCGCAGGCTTTCCGGGTCCACCATGTTGCGGGCGAAGGGCTGGCCGTCGAGGTCCAGCATCGTCGTCATGTCGACCCAGCGGACACCGGCGTCGCCCGGGTCGGCGCTGCGGCGGAACCTGGACAGGTCCAGCGCCAGTTCGTAGAAGCGCGCCGGGCCGCGCTCGCTGCGGTCATCGCAGATGGCCAGGTAGCGGCCGGTGGCGGGCACGTAGTCGATGCTGGACAGGCCGCCGGCCGGAACGCCGCGGAAGCTGGCGCTGGACGGCACGATCTGTTGGCCGAGGTAGCTCAGGCTCTGTGCCTGAGCAGACCCTGCAAGCAGCAGGGCGAGTAGCCATTTCATGTGGGAAAACTTCTATGCAGCGCGGCGCAGGGCGGCGCGGAGGGTGTCGATGATGCGTTCGATGTGGCCGCTCTCGATGATGAGCGGCGGCGACAGCGCGATGGTGTCGCCCGTCGTGCGGATGAGCAGGCCTTTGTCCCAGCAGTCCAGGAAGATGTTGAAGGCGCGCTTGGCCGGCTGGCCGTCCAGGGGTTTCAGTTCGACGCCACCGACGAGGCCGATGTTGCGGATGTCGATGACGTTGGGCTCGTCGCGCAGCGAATGCAGCGCCTGGGCGAACTCCGCCTGCATCTGCGCGGCGCGGGTCAGCAGGCCGTCGTCGGCGTAGGTGTCCAGCGTCGCGATGCCGGCGGCGCAGGCCAGCGGGTGGGCTGAGTAGGTGTAGCCGTGGAAGAACTCGATCAGGTGCTCCGGCCCGGTCATGAAGGCGTCGTGGATCTTCTGCTGCGCGATCACGGCGCCCATCGGCACGCAGCCGTTGGTGATGCCCTTGGCCACCGTCATCAGGTCGGGCGTGACGCCGAAGGTCTGCGCACCGAACGGGTTGCCGGTGCGGCCGAAGCCGGTGATGACCTCGTCGAAGATCAGCAGGATGCCGTGCTTGTCGCAGATGTCGCGCAGGCGCTGGAGATATCCCTGCGGCGGGATCAGCACGCCGGTGGAGCCGGCCACCGGCTCGACGATGACGGCGGCGATGGTGCTCGCGTCGTGCAGCGCCACCAGGCGTTCAAGGTCGTCGGCCAGCTCGGCGCCATGCTGCGGAATGCCGACGGAGAAGGCGTTGCGAGCCGGGTCATGCGTGTGGCGGATGTGGTCGACGCCTGCCAGCAGGCTGCCGAACATATTGCGGTTGGCCACCATGCCGCCCACCGAGATGCCGCCGAAGTTCACGCCGTGATAGCCGCGCTCGCGGCCGATCAGCCGGGTGCGGGCGCCTTCGCCCCGCACGCGGTGGTAGGCGAGGGCCATCTTCAGCGCCGTGTCGACCGCCTCGGAACCCGAGTTGGTGAAGAACACGCGGTTCATGCCGGCCGGCGCGATCTGCGCGATCCGCTCGGCCAGCTCGAAGGCCTTGGGATGGCCCATCTGGAAGGGCGGCGCGAAGTCCAGCTCGGCGGCCTGTTCCTGGATGGCCTTGACGATCCGCGGCCGGTTGTGCCCGGCGTTGACGCACCACAGGCCGGCGATGCCGTCGAGCACCTCGCGGCCCTTGTCGTCGCGGAAGAACATGCCGTCGGCGCCCGTCAGCAGGCGTGGCGCCTGCTTGAACTGGCGGTTGGCCGTGAAAGGCATCCAGTAGGCGTCGAGCTTGGAAACGTCTGCGCTCATGCGGGGCTCCTCCGAAGGCCCCAGAGTCTAGGTGAATCTGACAGGTTGGTCAGAATCGATCAAGCGGTCTGTTGCAAGGCTGCCAGCTCGGCCTCGTCGAAGCCGGCGGCGCGGCGGGCTTCGAGGTTGAACGGCGCTCGCAGTCGGGGCGCCTGGTAGCGCGCCGCCAGCTCGGCATAGGTGGCCACCGGCTCCAGCCCGCGCTGCTCGCACAGGAAGCGGTACCAGCGGTTGCCGGCCAGCACATGGCCGATCTCATCGTGCAGGATGACGTCGATGATCGCGCCGGCCCGGTGGTCGCCCGCGCCGACGAGCTTGGCGCGCACGGCCGGCGAGGCGTCCAAGCCGCGTGCCTCCAGCGTGCGCGGCACGAGGGCGATGCGGGCCAGCAGGTCGTGCTTGGTGCGCTCGGCCATGTCCCAGAGCGCGTTGTGGGCGTCGAAGTCGCCGTAGTCGAAGCCGAGGCTCAAGAGATGCTCGCGCAGCAGCGTGAAGTGCTTCGCCTCCTCCTGCGCGATGCGCAGCCAATCGCGGTAGAAGGCCTCGGGCATGCCGGGGAAGCGCCAGCAGATGTCCAGCGCCAGGTCGATGGCGTTGAGCTCGATGTGGGCGATGGCATGGACGAGGGCGGCGATGCCAGCCGGGGTGCGCATAGACGGTGGCTTGAGCCGGATGTGCTCCACAAGCGCTGGTCGTGCGGGCCGTCCGGGAATGCCTACCGGCTCGGCAATGGCTGCATCGACTTCGACAGGCAGGGCGGCGTCCAGCGCCAGCGTGGCGGCCGCCTTGGCGGGCGCATCGGCGATCAGGAGGGGGCCGAGCGTGGCCAGGCGAAGGTCGGACATCGGCGCAATTTTAGAATCGCCTGTTTTCACACGGAGGGCCGCGATGGCGATCTATCAGCTCGACGAGCACATGCCCGACGTGGCCGAGACGGCGTTCGTTGCCGACAGTGCCGAGGTCATCGGCCGCGTGACGCTCGGTGACGGCGTCAGCATCTGGTTCAACGCCGTGCTGCGCGGCGACAGCGACACGCTGACCATTGGCGCCGGCAGCAACATCCAGGACGGCTCGGTGCTGCATGCGGACCATGGCTTTCCGCTCGTCATCGGCGAGAACGTGACCGTGGGCCACCAGGTGATGCTGCACGGCTGCACGGTCGGTGACGAAAGCCTCATCGGCATCGGTGCCGTGGTCTTGAATGGCGCACGCATCGGCCGCAACTGCATCGTCGGCGCGGGCGCGCTGGTGACCGAGGGCAAGGAATTCCCCGACGGCTCGCTGATCGTCGGCGCGCCGGCCAAGGTCGTGCGCGAGCTGAGCGAAACGCAGATTGCCGGCCTGAAGGCCAGCGCCGTCCATTACGTGAACAACGGCCGCCGTTATGCGGCCGGCCTGAAAAGAATCCGATGAGTGAATTGCACAAATTTCTGTTCGACGGCCTGCCGGTGCGCGGCATGCTGGTGCGGCTGACCGACGCCTGGCGCGAGGTGCTGAGCCGGCGCGAGCCCGGGCAGGAATACCCGCCCGAGTTGCGCGACATGCTCGGCGAGATGAGCGCTGCCGCCGTGCTCATGCAGGCCAACATCAAGTTCAACGGCGCGCTGGTGCTGCAGGTGATGGGCGACGGCCCGGTCAAGCTGGCGGTGGCCGAGGCGCAGCCCGACCTGGCCTTCCGTGCCACGGCCAAGTGCATCGGCGCCGTGGAGCCTGGCGCAACGCTGGAGGCCATGGTCAACGTCCACGGCCAGGGCCGCTGCGCGATCACGCTGGACCCGAAGGACAGGCTCCCCGGCCAGCAGCCCTACCAGGGCGTCGTGCCGCTCTACGGTGACCAGCGCGAGCCGCTGCAGAAGATGAGCGAGGTGCTGGAGCACTACATGCTGCAGTCCGAGCAACTCGACACCAAGCTCGTGCTGGCCGCCAATGGCGACATCGCCGCCGGGCTGCTGATCCAGCGCCTGCCGATGCAGGGCGAGGGCAACCTCGAAGGCCGACGCGGCGCCGGGCCGTCCCAAGCCGAGTCGAGCCCCTCCGGGGGGCAGCCGGCTCTGCCGGCGTGGGGGCAGCGTTCCAGCAACGAAGACGACATCGGCCTGTCGGACGCCTACAACCGCATCAGCATCCTTGCCGCCACGTTGACGGCCGAAGAGTTGCTGACGCTCGACGCCGACACCATCCTGCGCCGGCTGTTCTGGGAGGAGACGGTGACCCGCTTCGAGCCGCAGGCCGTGCGCTTTGCCTGCACCTGCTCGCGGGAGCGCGTCGGCCAGATGCTGCGCGGGCTGGGCCGCGAGGAGGCCGACAGCGTGCTGGCCGAGCGCGGCGACATCGAGATCGCGTGCGAGTTCTGCGGCCGGCATTACCGCTTCGACGCGGTGGACGTCGGCGCGCTGTTCACGCCCGGCGGCAATCCCCCGGAAGCCGCCGCGGGCAGCCTGCAGTAGGCGTCGCCGCCCCGCCACGCGTCCTCATGACTTGTGAGGACGGCCGGCCTCCTGGGTGTTGACGTCGGCTCCCCAAGCTGAGACCTTGCCGGCTTGGCCTGTTTTCACAAGGGCCGGGAGGTGAGCAATGGCCGATGCCAAAGGTGGCTTGGGCGGTTTTCCCTGGGCCAGCGCGGCGGTGCTGGTGGCCTTCGTGGCCAGCACGCAGCTCGTGCCGCATGCGTTCGAGCCGCTGCGACCGGCCGAGAAGCCGCGCGCGCAGGCGCCGCTGGACCCGGACCTCGAAGTTGACGCCCGGCTCTGGGAAGACCCTTTCGCTGCGTTGCGCCGCTACGAGACGGAGCGCGCCGAACGTTGCGAACGCTTCCGCAAGCAGGCGTCGCGGGAGCTGGACGTCGACTGCCTGGACCGCGTTGCCGAAGCGCGCGACCCGCGCAACATGCTCGCCAAGCTGGACCGCGACCGCGACCAGCGCCTGGACGACACCCTCATCCTGATCGGCCTGCTGCCCGGCGCTGACTTCGTCGGCGCCGAGGAAGCGCGCCGCCGCATTCGCTACGCCGCGCTGGCCGGCCTGCTGGCCAAGGACTACGTGCCCGACAACGCGGAGCGCCTCAGCCTGCTGGAGTTCGACCTGCTCGAGCCCGCCGCACCCGCGTCGGCACCGGCACCTGCAACCGCTGCCAGCGCGCCTGCCAAGGCGAGGGCGCCGTTCGTCGTGCCCTATGAGCTGCTCTCCTATCGCGCCGGGCCGCGCGACAAGGCCGGCCCGGGCGACGGCGCCCACTACGCGCAGATCGCCGTGCTGTGGGTGGACGAGAATGCGCTGCCCCATCGCAAGCTCGACGCGCTGGCACGCCTGACCCAGCACCTGATGGGCAAGCGGGCGCTCGGCAATGCCAGCACCAAGTTCAAGGAAGGCGGCCTGCCCAGCCTGGCCATCATCGGCCCGTCGTCGACCGACGCGCTGCGCCTGGCGCTGGCCGACCTGCGCTGTGCGGCCGATCGCAGCAATGCCGTCGGCAACGTCGCCGTGGCGGCCGCCGACCGCTGTGCCGTGCCGGGCAGGGTGGGCGGCGCCGGGCTGGAGCCGCAGGTGCAGGAGGGCTACCAGCTGTTGTCGCGGGCCGAGTTCTACAACTCGGCCTCCACCGCGCCCAACCGCATGCTGGCCGAGCTGAACAAGCAGGACCTGGACGCCTACGTCAGCGACCAGTTCAGCCGCATCACCGGCGAGAACCGGCCGGTGGTGCTGCAGCGAACGGTGGGCAACGACGGAGACCTGATCCGCAAGCTCGACAGCGAGATCAGGCTGCGCCTGTCGTCGGAAAGCCGCCGCCGCATCGTCATCGTTGCCGAGCGCGATTCGCTGTATGCGCAGTCGCTGGTGGCCGAGTTGAAGTACCGGCTGGAGCAGCAGGGCGGCAAGGCGAAGTTCCCGCTCGAGGTGGTGTACTTTTTCCGTGGCCTGGACGGCGTGACCTCGCGCGAGGCCACCGCCGGTCCGGCGGCGGGCAAGGCACCGCAGATGCTGGAATGGCCCGAGAGCCGCGACCAGCTCGACTATCTGCGCCGCCTGGGTGCCGATCTCAAGCGCAGCGAGACCGTGCTCGGCCGCCCACCCGTCGGCGCCATCGGCATCTTCGCCAACGACGTGCACGACAAGCTGCTCGTGCTGCAGGCCCTGCACGAGGACTTCTCCGACAAGATGTTCTTCACGACGGACATGGACGCGCGCTACCTGCATCCGCGCACGCAGGCGTTCACGCGCAACCTCGTGATCGCCAGCAGCCTGCCGCTGGCCTTCTACCCGCCGCCGGAGGACAAGGACAGGCCCAAGGGCGAAAACAAGGGCGAGAGCGGCCCCGTCAACCTGCAGGCCGGCACGCCGCCGCTGCGCGACATCTACCAGACCAGCACCTACGTCGCCGCCCGCCGCGCCGGCTGTCGCGACGAGGCCTGCAAGCAGCGGGAGCGAGGCGCGCTGGATCAGGCGCTGCTGAACCCGTCGCTCTACGAGGTCGGCCGCAGCAACGCCGTGCCCTTGGCCGGTTATGCGCTGGACGCTCGCCCGCCCACCGGCAGCGCCGGCCGCATCCTCGCGGCCGTGCTGATGATCGCGCTGACCGGCACGATGCTGCTCGTCTGGCCGTCCACGCCGGCCATCAAGCAGGCGCGGCGGGTCTTCCTGCGCGAGCCGACGCGCAACAACCAGCCGCAGATGGACATGACGGCCATCGTGCTGGTGGCCCTGCACGCGGGGCTCTTTTCCTACGTGCTGGCCAGCCTGATCGAGTTCGTGCTGCCGAGCCGGCTCGACTTCATCCATGCGCTGCTGCTGGCCAGCCTGGCGGCCTTCGGGGCGCTGCTCGCCGTGCTGCCGGCGCTGCTCTCGGCGCGGCGCGAGCAGCCGCCGCCACCTCACCAGCCGGCCACCGTCGACCGGCTGCATCTCGTCGTGCTGGCGATGATGGCGGGCGTCTGGCTGTGGCTGGCCTGGCCCGCCGAAGGCTGGCATGGCGCGCTGGCCTGCAGCACCTGCGAGCCGGTGGCGTGGCTGGAAGGCGTCAGCGCCTGGCCCTCCCACCTCATCCACCTGCTGGCGTTGTTCGCCATCTTCTGGACGCTGGACTGGGCCTGGGCCTGCACGCTGCAGTTGCTCCGCGACGACTCCGACTGGCTGCAGCTGCCGCCGCCTGAGGCTCGTCCCATCGTGCGCAGCAACCTGCGCGAGCTGGTGAAGGGCTGGTTCGACCACGTCAGCGTGCTGTTCTGGAAGCCGGGCGTCGGCTACAGCTGCAGCTTCGACCAGCTCTGGAAGGAGTACGGCGAGCGCGGTGAGGCTCGCCCGCGCGCCGCCCGGGTGCTGGTGTGGTTCGTCCTGACGCTGGCCGTCGTCGGGCTGCTGTTCATGGGGCTGTCGGAAGGGCAGATTCCCGAGGTGCCGGTGCGCGGCGACGAGCACCGCCAGATCGTCAAGGCCACGCTCTACGTCATCCTGCTGATGCTGCCGCTGCTGATCGTCGCCGTGGCGGACGCGATCGTGCTGCTGGTGCGCTTCGTGCGCCACCTGAACGCCGGGCGCAGCTTCTACCCGCAAGCCACCATCGAGATGTTCGCGCGCGGGCTGGGCGAGGAGCACTACGAGCAGTGGATACGGCGATTCAAGGCCAAGCCTGATGAGCGCCATGTGTCGGGCGAGTTCGACCAGCACACGCTGCTGGACGACTGGATCGATGTGCAGGTCGTCGCCCGCCGCAGTGCGCCCGTGGCACGTCTGGTCATCGGCCCCTTCGTCGTGCTGGCACTGCTGGTGGTCGCGCGCAGCCGGCTCTTCGACAACTGGGCGCTGACGCCGGCCATCGCCGTGGGCGTCAGCGTCTATGTCGCGGCGCTGGTCGGGCTGACCTTCCTGCTCAAGCAGTCGGCCGAGAACACGCGCAAGCGCGCGCTGGAGTCCATGAACGCCGACCTGCGCTGGCTGGCCGGCAGCGGCAAGCCGCGCTCCGATCTCGTCGAGCCCTTCAAGCGGCTGATCGCGCAGGTGGAAAACAACCAGAAGGGCGCCTTCGCACCTTTCTTCGACCAGCCGCTGCTGAAAGCGATGCTGGTGCCGCTCGGCGGGGCCGGCGGCACCCAGCTGTTCGACTACCTGCTGCTCGGGCGCTGAAGCGCTGCCACGGCGCTGGCAAAGCGCTGGTCAGCATCGCCAGCGATGTCGACCCAGGCAATGCCGCCCGCGGTCAACGCGGCACGCAGCCTGGCGTCGAAAGCCAGCCTCACGGCCGGGCCGTCGCGCTGGATGCCGTCGGCCTGCCACGGCAGGTCGGGCGCGCACAGCAGCGTCAGGTCGCAGCGGCGCTGGAAGGCCAGGGCGTCGGCCGTCAAGGTGTCATCAGCGAAGTAGTGCTCGCTGCACAGTGCCGTGATCAACGGCGTGGTGTCGCAGAACACCAGGTCGTGCCTGCGCGCTGCCGCTTCGATGCGCGCGGCCTGCTCGGCGGCGATGTGGGCCTGCTCATGCTGCAGCGGTGTGCGGCCCCGGGCTTGGCACCATTCGCGCAGGTACTCGGTGACGAGGCCCGCGTTGAACTCGGCGGCCAAGGCTTCGGCGAGCGTGGACTTGCCGGTGCACTCCGCACCGAGCAAGGCGACCAGGCGGCTCATGCCCTTCTCCAGGCACGCCAGCCGATGGCGCTCATCGGAATGAAGCCGGCATAGAGGATGACCGTCAGCCAGTAGCCCTTGAGCCCGAAGAGCGCCACGCTGACGAGGTTGACGACGATCCAGGTCGGCCAGTTCTCCTCGTACTTGCGCGCCAGCAGCCATTGGCCGAGCAGGCTGGCGACTGTCGGGAAAGCGTCCCAATACGGCAGCGGCGAGTCCGTGACGCGGGCCAGCAAGAGCCCCAGGAGTGGCCAGGCGGCGAGCGTCAGCAGCGCGGGCCTGGCGAGCCCTCTCAGACCCAGCCGGCGCACCGTCAGCGCGTTGCCGTCGCGGGTGCGGCCGAAGCGCCACTGCCACCAGCCCCACACAGCGAGCGCCGCGAAGACGAGCTGCAGCGCCGCCTCGCCGTACAGCTTGCCGTCCCAGAAAAAACCGAAGTACAGCAGGGAGCTGATGCAGGCCAGAGGCCAGGCGAGCGGGTTCACCCGCATGTTGCAGACGACCATCCAGACGGCGAGCACGAAGGCCACCAGTTCCAGCCAGGAGGTGGGGCTGCCGAAAGCCGTGAAGGCCGGCGCCAGCAGCGCCGCCCAGAAGCTGGCGAACATCAGCGGCTGCCGCCGGAGGCCGGGGAGGCGACGGGAGCTGCCGCAAGAGGCACGAACACCTCGTCGGACTTGATCATGCCCAACTCGGAGCGGGCCTTTTCTTCCACCATCTCCAGGCCTTCGCGCAGGTCACGCAGTTCGGCTTGCAGCTGGGCATTGCGCGCGCGGGCCTCGTCGTTCTCGGCCTGCGCCTCGCGCACCTCCTCCCGGAGATGCGTGACGTAGGGAATGCTGCCCCGGCCCACCCAGAGCTGGGCTTGGATGGCGACCAAAAAGACCGCCAAGACCAGGGCGAGAGCCTTCAACGCTTACTTGAGGTTGTAGAAGGCAGCGCGGCCCGGGTACACGGCCACGTCGCCCAGGTCTTCCTCGATGCGCAGCAGCTGGTTGTACTTGGCCATGCGGTCCGAGCGCGACAGCGAGCCGGTCTTGATCTGGCCGGCGTTCAGGCCGACGGCGATGTCGGAGATGGTGCTGTCCTCGGTCTCGCCCGAGCGGTGAGAGATGACGGCGGTGTAGCCGGCGCGCTTGGCCATCTCGATGGCGGCGAAGGTCTCGGTCAGCGTGCCGATCTGGTTGATCTTGATCAGGATGGAGTTGGCGATGCCCTTCTCGATACCTTCCTGCAGGATCTTGGTGTTGGTGACGAAGAGGTCGTCGCCGACGATCTGCACGTTCTTGCCCAGGCGATCGGTCAGGATCTTCCAGCCATCCCAGTCGCCTTCGGCCATGCCGTCTTCGATGGAGATGATGGGGTACTTGTCGACCCAGGTGGCCAGCATGTCGGTCCATTCGGCCGACGTGAGCTGGATGCCCCCTTCGCCTTCGAGTACGTACTTGCCGTCCTTGTAGAACTCGCTGGCGGCGCAGTCCAGGGCGATGGCGATCTGGTCGCCCGCGCGGTAGCCGGCCTTGTCGATGGCCTGCAGGATCAGCTGGATGGCGGCCTCATGGCTTTCGACGCTCGGCGCGAAGCCGCCTTCGTCGCCGACGGCCGTGGAGATGTGCTTGTCGTGCAGGATCTTCTTCAGCGCGTGGAAGACCTCGGCGCCCCACCGCAGGGCTTCGCGGAAGCTCGGTGCGCCCACGGGGACGATCATCAGCTCTTGCAGGTCGAGCGAGTTGTTGGCGTGGGCGCCGCCGTTGATGACGTTCATCATCGGCACGGGCAGTTGGTTGCCGTTCATGCCGCCGAAGTAGCGGTACAGCGGCAGGCCGGACTCTTCAGCGGCGGCGCGGGCCACGGCCATCGAGACGGCCAGCATCGCGTTGGCGCCCAGGCGGCTCTTGTTCTCGGTGCCGTCGAGGTCGATCAGCGTCTTGTCCAGGAAGGCCTGCTCGGAGGCGTCCAGACCCAGCACGGCCTCGGAAATCTCGGTATTGATGTGCTCGACGGCCTTCAGCACGCCCTTGCCGAGGTAGCGGCTCTTGTCGCCGTCGCGCAGCTCGATGGCTTCGCGGGAGCCGGTGGAGGCGCCCGACGGCACGGCCGCGCGGCCCATGACGCCGGACTCCAGCAGCACGTCGCATTCGACGGTGGGATTGCCGCGGCTGTCGAGGATTTCTCGACCGACGATGTCAACGATGGCGCTCATTCAGGTTCTCCAGGGAAGGTGAAAAATTCGGGCGGCTCAGTGTGCCAAGCAGGCGTTACCGCGTCACATCAATCGGCCGGCGCAGGCGCGGGAGTTTAAGTGCTGGCATGGTCGGTCGGCCCCTGCCGCCACAGCCGCCAGGTGACGGCCGCAAGGGCCATGACGCCCAGACCCAGGACAGCCCACAACAGCAGGCGCCGTGGTGGCAGGGCGGGCGCCGCTGGCTCGGCCTGTGCGGTGAAGGCGCCGAGGCTGGCGCGGCCCAGCCGCGACTGTTCGCGCGCCCAGTCGGGCACCACATCGGTCAGCGGGCGCGGGCCGGCCTCGGGCGCGGCCTGGCCGACCTGCAGGCTGAACGGCGGCTCGCCCTGCGCAGCCCAGACGAGGCGGGCGGTGCGGACCGTCCAGCCGAGCTGCAGGCTTCCGGCGGGCGGCAGCGCGGTGCCACGAGGCGGCAGCAGGCGCAGCTCGCTGGCGCTCAGCGGCATGGCCAGCGCGGGCGCCGTGTCAGCCGGCGCGTCGCCACGGTCGACGCGGTAGAACACGCTGCGGGCGACGGTCTGCCAGGCGGCTTGCGGGCTGGTGCGGGTCTGCACCTGCACGGGCAGCACCCAGGTGCCCTGTGTGCCCGTGAGCCTCAGGCTCAGCAGCGGCTGCGGGCCGCCGAGGGGCACGACCCAGCCGCCGTCCGCGTCCGGCGCAGCCAGCGTCGCAGAGCGCTCGATCTGCTGCGGGGCCGTGCCTGCAGGCTGGGCGCGCAGCGTGGCGCCATCGGGTTGCACGCTGCGGGCCGGGTCGTCCCAGACGAGTCGCAGATAGCGCTGCGGCCGCGAGGGCAGGGCGACGAGAGGTTGGCCGAGCGGCGCGCCGTCCGCGTTGCGCAGGCCCAGCAACTGGCCCGTGCCGAGGACCCGCCAGTTCTGCAGGTCGGCGCTCGTCTCCAGCCGGTAGCCGGCCTGGAAGGGCGCGGTGTCGGCGGGCCAGCGCAGGCGCA
>SEEY01000381.1 GCA_004211235.1 Rubrivivax sp. | reverse complement strand
TTCTCGGTGAGCTGGTGGAACACGCTGCACCAGGGCGCGTCCATCACGCCGTCGGGCAGCCGCATCGCACCCGTCATGCTCGCAGCCCTGCTGCTGGCCACGCTGGGGTTCTGGGCGTATGGCGCTGCGGCGGTGCTGACGCGTGCCCGGCTGCTGCTGCAGTCGCGCGTCGAGGCGGAGGCGCGCTGGCCGCTGCCGCTGGAGGTCGCCGCATGAGCGACCCCTTCGGTCATCAAGGGCCCTTCGTCTGGGCGTCGCTGGCCGCGGTGATGGTGGGCATCACCGTCGAGCTGTGGGCGCTGTGGCGACAGTCGAGGACACGCAGGTGAAGCCCCGTCATCTCCGACTGATCGGCCTGCTCGCCATGCTGGCCCTGCTGGCCGTCGCCGGCAGCCTCATCCTGCAAGCCTTCCAGAAGAACCTCGTCTTCTTCGTCACGCCCAGCGAAATCGTGCGCGGGGAGGCGCCGGCAGGCTCCCGCTTCCGTCTCGGCGGCCTCGTCGAGCCGGGGTCGGTACAGCGTGACGGGAACAACCTGCGCTTCAGCGTCACCGACGGTGCGCAGGCCGTGGCCGTCAGCTATCGCGGCCAGCTGCCGGACCTGTTCCGCGAGGGCAAGGGCGTTGTCGCGCAGGGCCGGCTCGCAGGGCTGCAGTTCGTCGCCGACGAAGTGCTGGCCAAGCACGACGAGAACTACATGCCGCCGGAAGCCGCCGCGGCCTTGAAACAAGCGTCGTCCCGATGATCGGGGAACTCGGTCAGTTCGCCTTGCTGCTGGCGCTCGCAGCCGCACTGGCGCAGGGCCTGCTGCCGCTGTGGGGCGCGCAGGTGCGCAACGAGCGCTGGATCGCGCTGGCGCGGCCGCTCGCGGTCGTCGGCTTCGCCCTCGTCAGCCTCGCCTTCGCCTCGCTCGTGACGAGCTTCATCAAGGTCGACACCTCGGTCGCCTACGTCGCCGCCAACGCCGCCCACGAGCTGCCACTGGGCTACCGCATCACCGCCACCTGGGGCGGGCATGAGGGCTCGCTGCTGCTGTGGGTGTGGATCCTGTCGGCCTGGAGCGCGGCCGTGGCCGCCCGCAGCCGCTCGCTGCCCCATGCTTTTGCTGCACGCGTGCAGGGCGTGCTGGGCCTCATCGCCGCCGGCTTTCTCGCCTTCATCGCCTTCACGTCCAACCCCTTCGAGCGCCTGCTGCCCGCGCCGCCCGACGGCCGCGACCTGAACCCGCTGCTGCAGGACCCCGGCATGGCGGCCCACCCGCCGCTGCTCTACCTCGGCTACGTCGGCTTCGCGGTTGGTTTCGCCTTCGCCGTCGCCGCACTGCTGGAAGACGAGCTCGACGCCCGCTGGACGCGCTGGGCCAGGCCGTGGGTGCTGGCCGCCTGGACGGCACTGACCGCCGGCATCCTGCTCGGCAGCTTCTGGGCCTATTACGAGCTGGGCTGGGGCGGCTTCTGGTTCTGGGACGCGGTCGAGAACGCAGCCTTCATGCCCTGGCTGCTCGGCACCGCGCTGATCCACTCGCTGGCCGTGGCCGAGAAGCGCCCGGGCTTCCTGCGCTGGAGCCTGCTGCTGTCGCTGCTGTCCTTCTCGCTGTCGCTGCTGGGCACTTTCCTCGTGCGCTCGGGCGTGGTCAGCTCGGTCCATGCGTTCGCAAGCGATCCGGCGCGCGGCCTTTTCATCCTGGCGCTGCTGGGCGTTTCGGTAGGCGGGTCGCTGGCGCTGTTCGCCTGGCGCGCGCCTCAAGCGCCACCCGCTGAAGGCTATGCGCTGGGCTCGCGCGAATCGCTGCTGCTGCTGAACAACCTGCTGCTGGCCACGGCCACCGGCACCGTGCTGCTGGGCACGCTCTACCCGCTGGCGGCCGAGGTCGTCAGCGGCACGAAGCTGTCGGTCGGCGCGCCCTATTTCGACACGGTCTTCCCGCCGATCATGTTGCCGCTGGTGGCGCTGATGGTCATCGGGCCGCTGGCGCGCTGG
The DNA here is from genome assembly GCA_004211235.1 of Rubrivivax sp. Next base: position 2,654 of record SEEY01000381.1, on the reverse strand, counting down.
CGTGGTGCCCTCCCGGCGGCGCTGGCTGCCGTCAGGCCGCTGCTGCCGCTGGCCGCCACGGCCCTTGCCAGCGCCGTCGTGCTGGCCTTCGCGCTGCAGGGCTCGCTGTGGCTGGTGGCCGGCGTGGCCACGGGCCTGTGGGCACTGGGCGGCACGCTGGCCCTCGTGTGGCAGCAGCGCGGCGCCTGGCGGCAGTCGCTGCCGCTGTGGCTGGCGCATGCCGGTATCGCCGTCTTCGTGCTGGGCGTGACGCTGGTGCACAGCCTGGAGCGGTCCCACGACCTGAGCCTGGCGCCGGGCGAGCAGGTGCAGGTCGCCGGCGGCTTGCTGCGCTTCGAGCAGATCGAGGCCGTGGAAGGCGCCAACTACCGGGCCGCACGCGCCCGCCTCGTCTGGCAGCGCGGCGGCGAGCCGGTCGTGCTGCAGCCGGAGAAACGTGTCTACACGCGCCGCCAGATGGCGCTGACCGAAGCCGCCATCGACCGCAGCCCGTGGCGCGACGTCTACGCGAGCCTGGGCGACGCCGACGCCGACGGCCACTGGGCGCTGCGCGTGCAGGTCAAGCCTTTCATGGCCTGGGTCTGGATCGGCGCGCTGTTCATGGTGGCCGGCGGCATGTGGGGCGTGCTGGCCCGCCGCCGCCGGTGGATCGAACAGCCGCTGCAGGACGCGTCGGCGTCACCCACGAACCCTGCCGTCCTCGTTCCCGACCTTCTGACGCCATGAAGCTCTCCGCCCTCCTGCCGCTGGCCGCCGCGCTGGCCCTGGTCGCCCTGCTCGGCCGCGGGCTGCAGCGCGATGCGCAGGCCGAGCCCGTCTCGCCGCTGGTCGGCAAGCCCGCGCCCACGATGAACCTCGCCAGCCTCGATGCCCCGGCCCAGCCGCTGCAGGGCCAGGTCTGGGTGCTCAACGTGTTCGCGTCCTGGTGCGCGCCCTGCCGCGCCGAGCTGCCGGTGCTCGGGCAGCTCGCGGAGCAAGGCGGCGTGCGCGTCGTCGGCCTGGACTACAAGGACACGCCCGAGCTCGGCCTGGCTTTCCTGAAGCGCCACGGCAACCCCTACGCCTTCACCTGGCGCGATCCGGAGGGCCGGGGCAGCCTGGCCTGGGGTGTGACCGGCGTGCCCGAGACCTTCGTCATCGACCGCCGGGGCGTCGTGCGGTTGCGCCATACGGGGCCGGTCACGGCCGAGGATCTGCACCAGCGCCTGCTGCCGCTCATCAAGAGGCTGCAGGATGCGTGACCTCGTCGCCATGACACTGCTGGCAAGCGCGCTCGGCGCCCACGCCGCGAACCTGGACGAGCGCGTCGAGCGCCTGGCGCAGGAGCTGCGCTGCGTCGTCTGCCAGAGCCAGAGCGTGGCCGAGTCCAACGCGCCGCTGGCCGTCGACATGAAGCGCCATCTGCGCGAGGGGCTCGCCGCCGGCCGCAGCGAGCAGGAACTTCGCGCGGAGATGGTGCAGCGCTACGGCGAGCAGGTGCTCTACCGCCCCGCGCTGCATGGCGGCACGGCGGCGCTGTGGTTCGGGCCGCTGGCGCTGCTGGCCGCGGGCGGCGGCGTCTACCTGCGGCAGGCGCGAAGGGCCCGGCCATGACGCCACTCTTCATCGCTGCCGCTGCGGCGGTCAGCCTCGCCGCGCTGGCGCCGCTCGCACCCGCGCTGCTGGCAGGTGCCGGCGCGCGCGCCTGGCGCACCGCGGTCGCGCTCGGCCTGGCGCTGCCCCTGGCGGCCGGCCTGCTCTACATGAAGCTCGGCCGGCCCGAGGCCATCGACCCACCGCCGGCGCCGGTCGCCGCACCGGCCAGCCCCGTCCTGCAGATGGTCAGCCGGCTGGCCGAGCGTCTGCAACGCACCCCGGACGACGCCGAGGGCTGGGCCTTGCTCGCCCGCGCCTATGAGACGCTGCAGCGCCCACAGGACGCGATTGCCGCCTACGAGCAGCTCGAACGCCTGCGCCCCGACGATGCCCAGGTGCTGAGCCAGCACGCCGTGTCCCTCGCCATGGTGAAGGGCAGCGGCCTGGACGGCGAGCCCGAGGCGCTGCTCAGGCGCGCGCTGAAGCTCGACCCCAGGCATGCGCCGACGCTGGCCCTGCTCGGCAGCGCCGCCCAGGAGCGCGGCGACTCGGCAGCGGCCATCGGCTACTGGCGCCGGGTGCTCGCCCAGGTGCCGCCGGACAGCGACACGGCCGCCTCGCTGCGCGACAGCATCGCCAGGGTCGGCAAGCCTTCTCGGTAATGACCTCTACATAAGGTAGTAATATCTACCGATGAACTGGCTGCTGCTCATCCTGTCCCTGCCGACCGAGAACGGCACCGCCCGGATGCGCGCCTGGCGTGCGCTGAAGGCCAGCGGCGCCGCTGTGCTGCGCGACGGCGTTCATGTGCTGCCCGACGACAGCCGGCACGCCGACACGCTGGCCGCCATCGCCGACGACCTGCGCGCCAACGGCGGCACCGCCCACCTGCTGCGCACCGACGACGCGGCGCCCGACTACCGCGCGCTGTTCGACCGCGGCGATGACTACGCCGCCGTACTCGACGACATCGGTAGCCAGCGCGCCTCGCTGCGCGACGAGACCGCCGCCGAGACGGTCCGCCAATGCCGCAAGCTGCGCAGGACGCTGGAGCAACTCACCGCCATCGACTTCTTCCC
>SEEY01000380.1 GCA_004211235.1 Rubrivivax sp. | reverse complement strand
ATCGTCGCGGGGCTGGCCGTCAACGACAGCAGCCTGATGCTGGCCGGCGCCCTGCCCGCCGCGGCGCTGGCCGTCCTCGTGCAGCTGGCGTTCGACGTGCTGGAACGCCGCACCGTCCGCCCACATGAGGCCACGAAGGCGACCCGGGAGCTCGACGCATGAGAACCGCTGTCCGCGTTGCCCGCTGGGCCTTGTGGGCCTGGCCCCTGTTCAGCGCGGCCGTCGCGCACGCCGGCTGCAGTCGCGCCATCGACGCGCCCATGTCGCCGATCGGCATGAGCGTCAGCTTCGACGGCGAGCGCAGCGCGGGCATTTTCCCGACGCTGCTGCGCGAACTGGGCGCCAGCATCGGCTGCGAATTCCGGATGCAGCGCGTGCCCCGGGCGCGGCTGCAGCGGATGTTCGAGTCGCGTCAGGCCGACCTGCTGTTGCCCGCCTCGGCTTCGCCCTCGCGCAACGCCGATGGCGAGTTCGTGCCGTTGATCCAGGTGCGTGCCAGCCTGCTGACCCTGTCCAGCGGCAAGGCGCTGCCGCATTCGCTGGCGGCCCTCGTCGGGCAGCGGGGCTTCAAGGTCGCGGTCGTGCGCGGCTTCAGCTTCGGCGCTGCCTATGACCGGGCGCTGAACACGCTGCGCGGCCAAGGCCGCCTCGTGGAGGAGGCCGACACGGCCGGCGTTGCCCGAGCGTTGCGCCTGGGCCTGGCGCAAGGCACGGTCATGACAGCCAATATCTTCATCGGCACGCTGCTGCGCGAGCCCGATCTCGCGCCGCTGGTGCCGCAGGTGCACTCGCAGGCGCTCGACGAACTGGGCTGGTCAGAGAGCGGCGTCTACCTCTCGCGCCACACCCTGGGCGAGGCAGACCGCCGCGTCCTGCGTGCCGCATTCACGCAGGCCGCGCGGTCGGGGCGCGTCTGGCGGCTGTTTCTCGACAGCTATCCCGCCGGCAGCCTGAGCGACAACGTCCGGCCGCTTTGAACGGCCTCGCTCAGCGAACCTGGCCGCTGTAGTCCAGCGGCATCCAGGCCCAGCCCCTGCCCGAATGGCGCAGACGGCCCACGCCGGGGAAGTTGAAGTGCGTCACCGCCACCAGGCTGCCGCTGGCGGCCAGCTCCGCGAACACCCTGGCGCGGGTCGCCCACTGATGTCGCGTCGCGCATACACCGGCGCATACAAGCCTGCAGGCAAGAAAAAAGCACTTGGCGTCTCCGCTAAGTGCTTGATTCCGTTCTTAATTTTGGTGGGCCCTGAGTGACTCGAACACTCGACCTACGGATTAAGAGTCCGCTGCTCTACCAACTGAGCTAAGAGCCCTGATTCAAATCAGCGTGCGCCGAGATGAGCCAAAGATTGTAGCGTGATTCTTTCGAATCTCCACCGAAAAACTGGTGGGACGTGCAGGATTCGAACCTGCGACCAACGGATTAAAAGTCCGCTGCTCTACCGACTGAGCTAACGTCCCGTCAAGCAGAGCCCATCATTATAGGCAGAGTTTTTGAGGCTCGGCAAGAAGTTTGCCTCGCCTTCTAGCCGGCCGGGCGAGCGAGATGCAGCCGCTGCAATTCGGCCGCCGCGCACAGCCCGAAAGTTGCCGTGACGGTGACGCTGGAACCATAGCCGTGGCAGTTCAGGCTGCCATCGACGTCGCAGGCCGCGCCCTCGCCTTGCGGCGGCAGGTGCACCGGCTCGCGCGAGTAGACGCAGGCGACACCCATGACGCCCGCCCGCGGCGCTGCATGGTGCTTGCGCAGGCGCTGGCGCAGCGAGGCCAGCAGCGGGTCATGTGTCGTCGCGCTGAGATCGTCGATCTGCACGCGGTGAGGCTCGCGTTTGCCACCCGCTGCGCCGACGGTCACGAAAGGCAGGCCCCGCTCGCGCGCCCAGGCGGCGAGCGTGGCTTTGGCGCGGACCTGATCACAGCAGTCGATGAGGCCGTCGAACTCGGCGCTGCCGATAAGCGCGGGCCAGTTGTCAGGCTCCACGAACTCCTCGATGACGAGCACCTCGCAACCCGGATGAATGTCGGCGATGCGCAGGCGCAATGCCTCCGCCTTCGCCATGCCGACGGTCGAGCCGAGTGCCTGGACCTGCCGGTTGATGTTGGATTCGGAAACCTGGTCGAGGTCGATGAGCGTCAACGCTGCGGCGCCGCTGCGGGCCAGCGCCTCGACAGCCCAGGAGCCGACGCCGCCCAAGCCCACGACCGCGAATCTTGCGGCGCGCAGGCGCTGGTAGGCGGCGTCTCCGTGCAGGCGGCGCAGGCCGCCGAAGCGGCGCTCCAGATCAGCGTCGAGCTGATCCGCACTCATCTGACGGTCGCGAGGCGTTCCTTGGCGGCCTGGGCGGCTTCGGTGCCGGGATAGGACTTGACGACGTCTTCGAACGTGCGTCGTGCGGCCTTGTTGTCCTTCAGCTCGACCTGGCAGTTGCCCAGGGCCAGCAATGCCTCCGCCGCCCGGGGATGATCCGGGTTGCCGGAGACGAAGGCGCGGAAGGTCGCGATGGCGTCCTTGTAGTCGCGCTTGCCGTACTGCGCATTGCCGAGCCAGAAGCGCACCGAGTCGGCGTAGCCGCTGGCGGAATAGCGCTTCAGGAAGGCATTGAGCGCCGCCACGGCCTCGGCAAATTCGCCGCGGCGCACCAGGCCGATGGCGGCTTCGTACTGGCTGCGTTCGTCCGGTGCGACCTGGAACTCACGGCCGTCGAGGCTGATCTTCTGCGGCTCCAGCGGCTTGAGGCGCGCTTCCACCGATTGCGACTGGTCCACCAGCTTGCGCTGCGTGTCAGAAAGATCGCGTGCCAGCCGCTCGTTGGTGCCCCGCAGCGTGGCCACCTCGGCCCGAAGCGTGTCGATCTGGCTGTTCAGCTCCAGCATGCTGCGGCGCAGCGGCTGGAGCTGTTCCTGGATCAGCGCGTTGATCTGCTCGAAGTTGCGCTTGGCAATGTCTTCGTTGGCCTGGACCTTGGTACGCAGTTCGAGGATTGCCTTGCGGGCTTCGTCATCCTCGAACAGGCCGGCGCGGGCCGGCTGCAGGAAAGCCGCGCTCGTGGCCGCGGCCACGAGCGTCAGACGCAGAACGCGCATCACTGTCACTTGTCCTTGACCTCGACGCGGCGGTTCTTGGCCCAGACTTCTTCACCGCTGCCGGTCATGGCCGGGCGCTCCTTGCCGAAGCTGACGGCTTCGACCTGTGCAGCAGCGACGCCCAGCAGCGTCAGCGACTTGGCAACGGCCTCGGCACGACGCTGGCCGAGAGCCAGGTTGTATTCGCGGCCGCCACGCTCGTCGGTGTTGCCTTCGAGGGAAACGGACAGGCGCTTGTTGTTGTTCAGGCGCTTGGCGTGGAGGTCGATCAGCGGGCGGTACTCTTCTTTGACGACGTCGCTGTCGAAGTCGAAGTAGACGACACGCTTGTCACGCACCTGCTCGGTGTACTGGGCGTTCAGGTCGATGGTTGCGACCTTGGATTCGGCCACCGGCTGGGCCGTGTTCTGTGCCGGGGCGGGCTTGGGCGCCTCGGGCTGGCGGGTCTCGACCGGCGCCGGCTCGTCCAGCTTGACGGCGGATTGGCAGCCGGCCAGAGCGGCAGCGGCAATCAGGGTGAGCGCATAGCGGGTCAGTTTCATTCGAATATCTCCACAACAGACGGGGGGCAGGGATCAGAACAGGCCGGCTAAGGTGCCGGGCGGGGGATTGTCCAACATGGTGCGGGTTGTCAAGTTACTGGCGTGTAAATGGTCCCCAGGTCGGCTCGCGAACCTCAGCAAGTGTGACGAGCAGCGGCGTCTTGATCTTGCCGTCCAGCGTGGTCGTCATCAGCACTTCCTTGCCGCCGGAGCGGCTGGCATAGACGATGAGCCGGCCGTTGGGCGCGAACGCGGGGCTCTCATCGTCATTCGCTTCGCTGATCTGCTGGCTCTGGCCGGTGGCGAGATCCATCACGCTGAGACGGAAGGCACCGCCGGTCCGCGTCACATAGGCCATCGTGCGGCCGTCGGGGCTGATGGCGGGGCTGATGTTGTAGCTGCCGTTGAAGGTGACGCGCTCGGCACTGCCGCCATTGGCGGGCATGCGGTAGATCTGGGGGCCGCCGCCGCGATCGCTGACGAAATAGATCTTGCTGCCATCGGGCGCGTAGCAGGCCTCGGTGTCGATGGCGCTGCTCTGCGCGATGCGGCGCAGGCCGGAGCCGTCGCGGTTGATGACGAACAGCTGGGTGCCGCCTTCGCGGGACAGGCTGAGCACCAGGTGCGAGCCGTCGGGCGACCAGGCCGGCGCGCTGTTGGTGCCCTTGAAGTCGGCCAGCACGCGTCGCCCGCCGGTCTGCACATCCTGCACGCGCACGGTGGCCTTGCCGCTCTCGAAGCTGACGTAGGCCAGCTCACGGCCGTTGGGCGCCCACGCCGGCGAAATGATGGGTTCGGGGCTCGCCAGTGCCACCTTGGCGCCCTCGCCGTCCGCATCTGCAATGACGAGGCTGAAGCGCCGGCCGGCCTTGGTGACGTAGGCCATGCGGGTCGCGAACACGCCCTTGTCGCCGGTCAACTTCTCGTAGACGACATCGGCAATGCGGTGAGCCGCCAGGCGCGCATCGTCAGGCAGCACGGCCTGAGCCTGGCCGATGATCTCGGCGCC
>SEEY01000379.1 GCA_004211235.1 Rubrivivax sp. | reverse complement strand
GTGCTGGACGATTTGAGGGCCCTGTCCGGGCTGGAGAGCGCGCTGCTGCTGCAGCCCGGACAGGGCCTTCAAATCGTCCAGCACGTCGCGGTTCAGCTCGAAGCCCATCAGCACCCAGCCCACCGGCGCCGGCGTGCGCACCTGCACGGCGACCACCTGGTAGGCCCGGCTGCCCAGCACCGCCAGCGCCGTGCCGTCCTTGCTTTGCACGAGCTGTTCGAGCGTGTTGGCGAAGGCGCCGGCGCCGTCACGCGTGGCGGCCACGAGGTGCAGCTGCACGTCGAAGTAGGCCACGACCGAGGCACCGATGCGGTCGCCCTGGTTGGCGAGCGCGTCCTTGATGGTGTCGACCGTGCCGGCCTCGGCCAGCGACAGCCCGACCGTGCTGCGAAAGCCGTAGTCCTGCGCCAGCAGTTCGGCCGCGTCGCGCAGCTTGCCGGCGCGCTGGTCGAGCAGGCGGCGCAGCACGCGTTCGCCCGTCTGCAGTTCGGCAGCCAGGGAGTTCTGCGCGTTGTGCGTGATGCCGGCATGAATGGCGCTGAAGCTGACGAGCTGCACCACCAGCAGCAGCGCCAGGAACAGGCCGACGATGCGGCCCTCCAGGCGGCGCAGATTCAGCCAGGCGGGCAACTGCATGGGTGAGGTCAGTCGACGAGGGTCAGCGCAATGGCACCGCCACCGGGCGGCACATCGAGCTTCAGGCTCTGCATCGTCGTCGGCGCCTTTTGATCGGCATGCCAGGCCTTCACCACGTGCTCACCGGGCGGCAGGTCGAACGTGGCCTGACCCTTGTCGTCGGTGCGGGCGAACGTCGGCGTGTCGACGACGACGATGTGGGCGCTCATGCGGTCATGGATGTTGCAGCCCAGCGTCGCAACGCCCGGCTTGTCAAAGACGATCGGCTCGGTCGGCGTGCCGGAATAGAGCTTGATGTCGATGACCTTGATCGGCGAGAACGAGTAGACGTGATGCCGCACGGTGTCGAAATTCGGAAAGTTGACGGACGTGCCGGTCTGCACGACGAGCAGCTGCGGCGTGAACTGCCGCTCGCGCTGGCCCATCTCGGCCTTGGCGGTGGTGGTGCGGCCGGTGCGGCCCTTCACCTCGACCGCCACGACGGCGTTGGCCAACGGGCGCCCCTGCGAGCCACGTAACTGCACGGTGACCGGCACGGCGCATGCCGCGGTGCTGGCGGTGAGCGCTAGCGTGGCGAGGGCGAGGCGGAAGGGGAAATTCATGGCGGCGGACATCGGGCTCTGGACGATAGCCCAATCGCGCTCAGCCAACCGTGAGAACTGCCCCGGTTTTGGCGCCTGCGGCGCCCGCCAGCATCAGCGCCAGGCGGCGCTGCGCCGCCCAGGGGTCGCTCGGCCAGTCCGGGTGGCGCAGGCCCTTGACGAGGCCGTCGCAGACCTGCGCGGCCTGCACCAGCGTGCCCGCCTGAGCGCTGTCCAGCCGGGGCGCGATGCGTTCCAGCAGGCGCTCCTTGGCGCCCCAGACGCGTGCTTCGCGCATGGCCATCGGCAGCGGCCGGCCGGCGTCCAGCGCGGCGCGCACGCGGGCCAGCGCCCGGGCGTCCTCGGCGAGGTTCCAGTGCACCAGCACGGCGGCCTCGCCCTCGGCCTCCAGGCCGTCGAGCATGCGCAGCAGGCGGGGCACGTTGCCGGACAGCACGGCCTCGCTGAGCTTGAAGACGTCGAAGCGTGCCACGTCCAGCACGGCCGCCTCGATGTGCGCCAGCGTCAGCTCGCCCTTGGGATGCAGCAGCGCGAGCTTCTGCAGCCCCTGGTGGGCGGCCAGCAGGTTGCCCTCGACGCGATCGGCGAAGAAGGCGAGCGCCCGCTGGCCGTCCTCGCCCTCGGGCACGGACTGGCCCTGGGCCTTGAGGCGCTGGGCCAGCCAGGCTGGCAGCAGGCGGCGCTCGACCGGCTCGACGCGCAGGGACACGCCGTTGCCGTCCAGTGCCGTGAACCAGGCACTGCTCAGCTGGGTCTTGTCCAGGCGCGGCAGCGTCACGAGGGTCAGCACGTCGTCGGGCGCGGCCTGCGCATAACGCTGCAGCGCCTCGGAGCCGTCCTTGCCCGGCTTGCCGTTCGGGATGCGGATCTCGATGAACTGGCGGTCGGCGAACAGGCTCATCGCCTGCGCGGCCGCCAGCACCGGCGCCCAGTCGAAATAGGCGCCGGAGACGATGAAGATCTGCCGCTCGCCAAAGCCGTTGGCGCGCGCGGCGGCGCGGATCTGGTCGGCTGCTTCCTGCGCGAGCAGCGGCTCGTCGCCGTGCACGGTGTAGATGCGGGCCAGGCCCTTGCTCAGGTGGGCCGCCAGGGCCTCGGCACGCAGCTGCATGTCAGGTTGGCAACTTCACGGCGGCGAGCCGGCGCATCACCTGTGCGATGGCGTCGGAGTGCATGGCGCCGTAGAGGTTGGCCGCTTCCTGCTCCTTGGCCAGCGCCGCGGTCTCGGTGTAGTTCATGTCCCGCGCCAGGCGCAGCTCGACCTTGGGCACGAGCAGCTCGCCATCGGCCGTGCGGATGAGGTAGTCGAATTGCAGCCGCAGCTGGAACTCACGCACCTGGCCGACGCTGGTGGAGGCGACGACGCTGCGGTCGCGCTGCTCGCGGGACACCTCAATGACGACCTGGGCGCGGGCGGGGTCGTCGACCAGCTGGACCGGCGTGCGCTTGATCTGGCGCCGCAGCCCCGCGGCGAGCGGCGAGTCAGGCTCGAAGCCGGTCAGCGCCAGCGTCTTGAACGACAGCTCGGGCTCGCGGCGCAGCTCGAAGCCGCAGCCGGCCAGCGTCGTCAGACCGAGGAGAAGGGCGCGACGCTGCATCATCAGACAACGATGTTGACGAGGCGGCCGGGGACGATGACGACCTTCTTCGGCGGCTTGCCTTCGCTGAACTTGGCGAACTCGGGGTTGGCCAGGGCGGCGGCCTCGATGGCCGCCTTGTCGGCGCCGGCCGGCACCTTGACCGATCCGCGCAGCTTGCCGTTGACCTGCAGCATCAGCTCGATCTCGTCCTGCACCAGGGCCGCTTCGTCGACCGTGGGCCAGGGCGCGTCGAGCAGGTCGCCCAGCTCGGCGGCAAAGCCGAGGTCCTGCCAGAGCTGGTGGGCGATGTGCGGCGTGGCCGGGTAGAGCACGCGCAGCAGCACCGAGAAGCCGTCGCGGATGGCCGCCGACTGCCCTTCAGCCTTGAAACCTTCCAGCGCATTGAGCAGCTTCATCGCGCCGGAGACGACGGTGTTGTACTGCATGCGCTCGTAGTCGTAACTGACCTGCTTGAGCACGTTGTGCACCTCCCGGCGCAGCGCCTTGCCGTCGCCGTTGAGCGCGGCGTAATCCTGGCCGCCGGACTTGATGGCGTCGGCATTGCGCGCGCCGAAGTTCCACACGCGCTTCAGGAAGCGGTGCGCGCCTTCGACGGCCGCGTCGTTCCACTCCAGCGTCTGCTCCGGGGGGCTTGCGAACATGACGAACAGGCGGGCCGTGTCGGCGCCGTACTGGTCGATCAGCGCCTGCGGGTCCACGCCGTTGTTCTTGGACTTGGACATGGTCGTCATCTCGTACTCGAGCGGCGTGCCGTCCTTCTTCAGCCTGGCGCCGGCGATGCCGCCCTTGTCGTCGTGGATGACGTCGATCTCGTGGTCCCAGTAGTAATCCTTGCCGCCGCCCTCGGGCTTGTGGAAGAACGCGCCCTTGAGCACCATGCCCTGCGTGAGCAGCTTCTCGAAAGGCTCGCTGATCGTCACCAGGCCGAGGTCCCGCATCGCCTTCGTCCAGAAGCGCGCGTACAGCAGGTGCAGGATGGCATGCTCAATGCCGCCGATGTACTGGTTCACGCCAACCCGGCCAGGGTTGGCCTTGTCAGCCCCCATCCAGTACTGCGTGCCGGCGCCGACCATCGCCTGGTCGTTGGCCGGGTCGCAATAGCGCATGAAGTACCAGGACGAATCGACGAACGTGTCCATCGTGTCCGTCTCGCGCTTGGCGGGCTTGCCGCAGCTCGGGCAGGCGACGTTCAGGAAGGCCGCGTGCTTGTTCAGCGGGTTGCCGCTGCCGTCGGGGATCAGGTCGTCCGGCAGCACGACGGGCAGGTCCTTCTCGGGAACCGGCACGACGCCACAGTCGTCGCAGTGAATGATCGGGATCGGCGTGCCCCAGTAGCGCTGGCGGCTGACGCCCCAGTCGCGCAGGCGCCAGGTGGTCTTCTTTTCGCCCAGGCCTTTGTCGGCCAGCAGCTCGGCGACCTTGTTGACCGCGTCGACATGCGACAGGCCGTCCAGCACGCCGGAGTTGATGCAGCGGGCCTTCTGCTTGTCGCCGTACCACTCAGCCCACTTGTTGTCGTCGTAGGCCTGGCCTTCGACGTCGACGACCTGCTTGATGGGCAGGCCGTACTTCAGCGCGAACGCGAAGTCACGCTCGTCATGCGCCGGCACGCCCATGACGGCGCCGTCGCCATAGCTCATCAGCACGTAGTTGCCGACCCAGACCTCGACCTGCGCGCCGGTGATCGGGTGCGTGACGAACAGGCCCGTGGGCACGCCCTTCTTGTCCTGCGTGGCCAGCTCGGCCTCGGTGGTGCCGCCGGCCTTGCATTCCTCGATGAACGCAGCGACTTCCGGCTTGGTCTTCGCGGCGATAG
>SEEY01000378.1 GCA_004211235.1 Rubrivivax sp. | reverse complement strand
CCTCCTGCCAGCGGCCGGCCTGCATCAGGTCGAACAGCGCCACCGTCTCGCGCGGGAAGGCGCAGCCCACACCGGCCAGCAGGCCGTCGCAGCCCAGCGCCAGGCCCTCGAAGGCGAGGTCGTCCACGCCCATGAAGAGCTGGTAGCGGTCGCCGAGCAAGTTGCGCAGGTCGGTGATGCGGGTCACGTCGCCGCTGCTCTCCTTGATCGCAGCAATGTGCTCGCAGTCAGCCAGTTCGGCGAAGTGCTCGGGCTTCAGGTCGACCCGGTAGGCCACCGGGTTGTTGTAGACCATCAGAGGCCGCTGCGCCGCGCCGGCATAGGCGCGCACATTGGCCATCGCCTCGCGTGCGTCGGCGACGTAGATGACCGACGGCATGACCATGTAGCCCGCCACGCCGAGCGCGTTGGCCCCCTCGATGAAGCGCAGCGCCTCGCGCGTGCTGCTCTCCGACACGGTCGCCAGCACCGGCACGCGCCCATTCGCGGCGTCCAGCGCGCAGCGCGCGACGGCGAGCTTCTCGTCCAGCGTCAGCGTGCTGGCCTCTCCCAGCGAGCCGCAGCAGACCACGCCGTGGATGCCGTTGCGGATCTGGAAGTCGATGTGGCGTGCGGTGCCCGCGAAGTCCAGGCTCTCGTCGGCGTGGAACTTGGTGGTGACGGCGGGAAAGACGCCGCGCCAGGGAAGGATCTGCATCGCCGGGCTCCTGATTGAAGCCGCGATGATGGCTCAATCAGAAGCTGGCCCACTCAGCCTCTGCGGCGGAGCGGCCGGTGCGCAGCGCGGCCGGCGCCGCACGTTGCGGCCGGGGCGCGACGGCCTGGGCGGCAGCAGGCTTGGGCCGGGCCGCCGGGGCCGCAGCCGCCATCGGTGCCGCCGTCACCGCATCCAGCTTGAAGGCCGACACCGTCTCGGCCAGCTGGGCGGCCTGGGCGCGCAGGCTCTCGGCAGCGGCAGCGCTCTCCTCGACGAGTGCCGCGTTCTGCTGCGTCACCTGATCGAGCTGGTTGACGGCGTCGCCGATCTGGCTGATGCCCTTGCTCTGCTCGCCGCTGGCGGCGCTGATCTCGTTGATCATGTCCGCCATCCGCCGCACCTGGCCCACCACCTCGCCCATGGTGCGGCCCGCCGCGCCGACCAGCTCGTTGCCGGCCTCCACGCGCTCGACGCTGGCGCCGATCAGCGTCTTGATCTCCCGCGCCGCCTCGGCGCTGCGCTGCGCCAGTTGACGCACCTCGCCGGCCACCACGGCGAAGCCGCGGCCCTGCTCACCGGCCCGTGCTGCCTCCACCGCCGCATTCAGCGCCAGGATGTTGGTCTGGAAGGCGATGCCGTCGATGGTGCCGATGATGTCGCTGATCTTCTTGGAGCTGGTGGTGATGTCACCCATCGTGTTGACCACCTGTTCCATCACCTGGCCACCGCCCTGCGCCACCCGCGCCGCGCTGTCGGCCAGCTGGGCTGCCTGGCGCGCCGTGTCGGTGTTGTGCTTCACGGTGGCGCTCAATTGCTCCATCGACGCCGCGGTCTGCTGCAGGTTGCTGGCCTGCTGCTCGGTGCGCTGGCTCAGGTCGGCATTGCCCTGGGCGATCTGGCCGCTCGCCGTCGCCACGCTGTCGGCATTGCCGCGCACCGCGCCGACGATGCCGACGAGCGAATCGTTCATGCGCTGCAGCGCCGCCAGCAACTGGCCGGCTTCGTCGCGGCGGTCGGTGTCCAGCTGCAGGCGCAGATCGCCGGCCGCCACGGTCTCGGCGGCTGCCAGCGCCTGCCGGATCGGCGTCACGACCGAGCGCGTGATGAGCACGGCCAGCAGGGCGCCCAGCGCCACGGCGGCGGCGGCCATCACCAGCACGGCGATGCCGGCGAAGTCCACCAGGTTGTCGGCATTGCGGCCCGCCGTCTGCATCAACTCCTTCTGCAGGGCGATGAAGTTGTTCAGCGTGACGGCCAGCTGCTCGCGCGTCTGGCGGGCCTCGCCCATCAGCACGCGCCGCGCCCCGTCGCCATTGTTGGCGCGGCGCAGCTCGATGACCTGGTCGATCGCCTGTGCATACGACTGGCGGGCCATGGTGATGTCCTTCAGCATGTGCCTGGCCTTGTCCAGCTTGATGGTCTCGTCCAGGGCCTTCAGGATGTCCACGTTGCTGCGGCGCAGGTCGTCGATCTGGGTCAGTTCACGCTTGATGGCGGCTTCGTCGGACGACAGCACGACGTTGCGTGCGGCCATGGCAACGCCGTTGACGTTGTCTTTGAACTGCCCGAGCTTCTCCACCTTGACCATGCGATCGTTCAACATGATCTCCAGCTCGGAATTGACGGTGACGAGCGTGCTTCTGGCGTACAGCGCGAGGGCGACGCTGAAGGCGATGCAGATCGCGAACGCCAGGCCGAGACGCCGGCCGATGCGCATGTTCGTGAGCAGGTTCATGAGACTCCCCGTGCCGGTTTCCGGCTGTGATGGTGGTGGTGTTGAAGCGGAGTCGATGTTGCGGCGGTGGGGCGCGGGTGTGCGAAAGTCGGTGCGAACGGATTGATCTGGCGCAATCGGCGTGCGTGAACGAATGCCGATTGCGCTTGGGAGTGACGTTATGAATGCTGAAACGGGATTGAGCGAGCGGGTGCTGGCCTTGGTGAGTCGGCCGCCCGAGCCCGAGTGCACGGTCAGTGCGCGGCCGGGCGACGCCGCGGCGCGGGCCATCGAGAGTGCGGCCTCCAAGGCGGCCCTGGCCGCAGGCACGCTGGCCCTGCCCATCGGGCCGCTGGGCTGGGCCACCATCGCGCCGGAGATGCTGGCCGTCTGGCACATCCAGCGCCAGCTCGTCGCCGACATCGCCGCCATCTACGGCCGCAGTGCCGAACTCGGCCCGGCGCAAATGATGTGGTGCCTGTTCCGCCACACCGCGGCACAGGCGCTGCGCGACCTGAGCGTGCGGGTCGGCGAGCGGGTCATCGTCCGCCCGGCGGCGCAGGTGCTGCTGCAGCGTGTGGCCGGCGCGGTCGGCATGCAACTGGGCAAGAAGGCGGCGAGCCGGGTGCTGTCACGCTGGCTGCCGCTGGTAGGCGCGGCGGGCGTGGGCGCCTATGCGTGGTGGGACACGCGTCAGGTCGGCCGTGCAGCGCAGCAGCTGTTCGAGCATGCGCAGGTCATCGACAACCCTGTGTAATTTCTGACGCGGGCCTGGGAAACTGGGCCCGATGGACCCCGTGCCCACCATCCTCGACATCGAAGCCTCCGGCTTTGGCCGCGGCAGCTATCCCATCGAGATCGGCTTCAGCGATGGCGAGGGTGGGTTGTTCTGCAGCCTCATCCTGCCCGAGACCGACTGGCAGCACTGGGACGACGGCGCCGAGGCCCTGCACGGCATCAGCCGCGACCTGCTGCGCACCCACGGCCGCCCGGCAAGCTGGATGGCCGAGCAGCTCAACACGCGGCTGCGCGGCCAGACGGTCTACTGCGATGGCTGGGGCCACGACTACACCTGGCTGAACCGGCTCTACGAGGCGGTCGAGCTGCGCATGAGCTTTCAGCTGGACGACCTGCGCAAGCTGCTCAGTGAAGACGAAGCCGAACGCTGGAAGGGCGTGACCGAGGCGGTGCGTGCGCGGCAGCACCTGACGCGGCACCGGGCCAGCAGCGATGCGCGGGTGTTGCAGCTGGCCTTGGGGGAGGTGAAGGCTGGGGTCAGCTGTTGAGTGCTGAGCGCTGAAGCGCGCGCCGGGGCGAACTGTCGGCACGCGCCTCGCGCATCAGCCCGCCCTTGCCAGGACAGACCGCAACGCCACGCCGGTGTGGCTGCCACTCGCAACCACCGCCTCTGGCGTCCCTTCCATCACCAGGCGCCCGCCGGCGTCTCCGCCCTCGGGCCCCAGGTCCAGCACCCAGTCCGCCTCGGCGATGACATCCAGGTCATGCTCGATGACCACCACCGAATGCCCGCCCGCCACCAGCCGGTGCAGCACGCGGATCAGTTTCTCCACGTCGGCCATGTGCAGGCCCACGGTCGGCTCGTCCAGCACGTAGAGCGTGTGCGGCGCCTTCTGGCCGCGGCGGGTCACGTCGTCGCGCACCTTGACCAGCTCGGACACCAGCTTGATGCGCTGCGCCTCGCCACCCGAGAGCGTCGGCGACGGCTGGCCCAGCGTCAGATAGCCCAGGCCGACGTCCTTCAGCAGCTGCAGCGGATGGGCGATCGACGGCATCGACGCGAAGAATTCGACCGCCTCGTCCACCTCCATCGCCAGCACATCGCCGATGCTCTTGCCCCGCCACGAAACACCCAGCGTCTCCGGGTTGAAGCGCTGGCCGTGGCACTGGTCGCAAGGCACCTTCACGTCCGGCAGGAAGCTCATCTCGATGGTCTTCATGCCCTGGCCTTCGCAGCCCGGGCAGCGGCCAGCGCCGGTGTTGAAGCTGAAGCGCGCCGGCGCATAACCGCGCGCCTTGGACTCCAGCGTCTCGGCGAACAGCTTGCGGATGGCGTCCCAGAAGCCGATGTAGGTGGCGGGGCAGGAGCGCGGCGTCTTGCCGATGGGGGTCTGGTCGACCTCCAGCACGCGGTCGACCTGCTCGTGGCCCTCGATGCCGTCGCAACCGGTCCATTGGGCCGGCGCCTTGCGCAGCGGCACCGCCACGGCCATGCCGGCCAGCAGCAC
>SEEY01000377.1 GCA_004211235.1 Rubrivivax sp. | reverse complement strand
GTGCTCAGCAGTGCGCAGACGCGGCGCGTGAATGCGCTGATGCTGACCTGCGGCACCTACGACGCGGCCGGCGAGTTCGCCTTCCGCATCGGCCTGCCCTGCAAGAGCGGCGTCGGCGGCGGCATCGTCGCCACGGTGCCGGACCGGCTCACGCTGTGCGTCTGGTCGCCCGCGCTCGACGCCACGGGCAACTCCTGGCTCGGACGCCAGGCGCTGGAGCTGTTCGTGGCGAAGACGGGGTTGTCCGTCTTCTGATCAGCCCGCGTACTTCACCGAGCAGCCATACGGCCGCGTCGACGCCTTCTCCACCTTGCGGCCCGCCGCCACGGCGGCCAGCGCCTGCTTCACATAGGGCTCGGCTCTGGCGATGTCGCCCTTGTCCGCCGACGCAATGCTGTCGATGCCGCCCTTGTAGGCCAGCGTGCCGTCGGCCTTGATGACGTAGAGGTGCGGCGTGGTCTGCGCGCCGTAGAGCTTGCCCAAGTCGCCCTTGGGGTCCAGCAGCGTGGCCGCCGGGGCGGCGCCTCGGTCGGCGTTGAGCTTTTGCGCCGTGGCACCGTCGACGAAGCCCTGCTGGCCCGGCGCGGAGGAGATCACCTGCAGCCAGACGACGCCCTGCGCCGCGGCGTCCTTCTGCTGGCTCTGCATATTGCCGCTGCCGTAGTGCTTCCTCACGTAGGGGCAGTCGTGGTTGGTCCACTCCAGCACCACGGTCCTGCCCTTGTAATCGGCGAGGTTGACGGTCTTGCCGTCGGCCGTCGTGGCCGTGAAAGCCGGCGCGGCGGCGTCCACAGTGGCATTGGCCCATGCCAGCACCGGCGCGGCGATGGCGGCGGTCCAGGCGGTGGCAATCAGCGAGCGGCGAAGCAGGTTCAGGGTCATGTCGAACTCCGTGTGGCTGCAGGGGTGGAAACCGCCTCGATAACGAGGCCGGGCGTGAGGATCTGCGGCAGCACCAGCGGCTCGGCGGCGCCCGGTGCGTAGTAGAGGTAGAGCGGCACGCCGGAGCGGCCGTGGGCCTTGAGCACGGCGGTGATCTTCGGGTCCTCGCGCGTCCAGTCGCCCTTCAGGTAGGTGACACCGGCCTTGGTGAAGGCCTCCTTCACCTCCGGGCGGGACAGCGCGACCCGCTCATTGACCAGGCAGGAGATGCACCAGGCGGCGGTCAGGTTGACGAACACCGGCTTGTTCTGCGTCCGCAGGTCGGCCAGCCGCTCCTGCGTGAAGGATTCCGTGGACGACTCGGCGCGCATGTCGGTCGCCACGGGCTTGATCCACGCCGACACGCCCAGCGCCAGCACGACGCTCGCCAAGGCGGCCAGCGTGCCGACCGCGTTCGCCCCGCTGGCGTTGCGCCACCACAGGCCGAAGGCGAGCAACACCATGCCGATCAGCGCCAGCGCCACGCCGTCCGGCCCCGTCTGCTGCGCCAGCACCCACAGCAGCCAGACCACCGCGGCATACATCGGGAAGGCAAGGAACTGCTTGAACTTGTCCATCCAAGCCCCAGGGCGCGGCAGCCAGCGCTGCGCGGCCGGCCAGAACGCCAGCACCAGGAAGGGCAGCGCCAGACCCAGGCCCAGCGCCAGGAAGACGGCCAGCATCACCGCCGCCGGCTGCGCCAGCGCGAAGGCCAGCGCCGCGCCCATGAAGGGCGCCGTGCAGGGCGTGGCGACCACGGCGGCCAGCACGCCGGTGAAGAAGCTGCCCACTAGGCCGCGGCGGGCCGCCAGGCTGGAACCCACACCGGTGATGCCGCTGCCGAATTCGAAGAAGCCCGACAGGTTCAGGCCCACCAGGAAGAGCAGATAGGCGACCACCAGCACGAAGACCGGCGAGTGGAACTGGAAGCCCCAGCCCACCTGCTGGCCACCCGCGCGCAGCGCGATCAGGACGGCCGCCAGCAGCACGAAGCTGGCCAGCACGCCGGCCGTGTAGGCCAGGCCCTCGGCCTTGTGGTCGCCTTCTTCCCGCACCAGCGCCAGCGCCTTGATGGACAGCACCGGGAAGACGCAAGGCATCAGGTTCAGGATCAGGCCGCCGACCAGCGCCAGCAGCAGCGCGGGCAGCAGGCCAAGGTCGCTCTCGGGCGGCGGCGTGGCGGCCGCCGCGGTCGTGGACTCGGCGGCGGGTGCGGTCAGGTCGGCGGCGCCGGGGCCCTTGCCGGCGCCCTCCGGCACGGGTGCCGAGACGGTCCAGGCCTGCTCGCCGGCGGCCGTCGTCAGCACGACGACGCCGGACAGCGGCTGGCCGGCCTTGACCGGTTCGTCACCGGCCGGAATGTCCAGCGCCCAGCCGGCACTGTCCGCCTTCAGGGCCTGCGGCGCGCTGTGGGCGACGGCGCCCCAGGTGTCGGCAAAGAAATAGGCCTTCGTGACCGGTCCCTTGACGCCGGCCGTCGGCCCGCTGAGCTGCAGCCCCTGCGGCGCGGCCTTGAGCTGCACGGCAAACGCGGCCGGCTTGGGGATGGCGCTACGCCATTCGTCGATCTGTGCCGCGTCGGGCCCGGCCTTGGCTTCAGCGGCGACGGGCAGGTCCAGGCCCAGCGACACCTGCTCGGGGATGCAGACATCCTTGCAGACCAGCCAGCGCACCTCGGCCTGCGGCCTGAAGCGGCTGCCGGGCTTCGCGTCCGCCGGCACGGTCAGGTCCACCAGCAGCGCCGCCCGGCCTTCGTAGCCGTAGTTGACGATGGGGCCGATGGCCTGGATGGATGGTGTCGGCCACTGGATGGGCGCGGCCTGGGCGCCGGTCCAGTCGATGGTGGTCGCCTGGCCCGAGTCGCCGGGGTTCAGCCAGTAGGTATGCCAGTGCGCCTTGATGTCCTGCTCGAGCGCCACCGTGAAGCGCTGGCCGGGCGCCACGGCGGCCTGGCTGGCCACCAGGCGGGCTTTCACATGCTCCGTGGCCGCCTCGGGCGGGGCGGCGAAAGCCAGCAGCGGAGCGGCCAGCAGGGCCAGGAAAAGCGAACGCAAGGAGGCAGACATCCCGAAATGCTAGGTCAAACCGCTTGCCCTTCGCCGCGACAAGCCCGCATCGACAAAGGCGTCGAAGGCCGACCACAGCGGCGCGAAGCGTTCCGGCCCGCCTTCCAGCAGCGCCAGCGCATGCAGGCCGGCCTCCAGCGTCGACAGCTGGCCCGGCCGGTGCGCGCGGCGCAGCGTGTAGCGGCTGGGCAGCTCGGGCAGGGAGAGCCTGGGCAGGGCCGCCAGCCAGGGGTTGGCGGCCATCAGGCGGCGGCTCTGGCGCCAGCTGCCATCGAGCAGGATCAGCCGCTCGACATCAACAGGCGGCGACGCACCCGGCTCACCGGGGTAGAGCAGCGCCGTGCCCGGGTCGGCCAGGCCAGCGTCGAAGACCTCGCCGCGCATCAGGCGCGCGGCCCGCAGGCCCAGGGTCAGCAAGGCGGCCGTGTTCTTGGCATGCCGAGCCTCGGCCGGGTGCTGCAGGATCAGCAGCTCGGTGCGGTGCGGGAGGGGCGGCACCGGCAGCGTCGCGCACAGGCAGGTCGCCCCCGGGCGCTCGCAGCGCCGGCAGACTGGCCTCAATGCGGCGGGGCAACGGTCTGCGGGCCGAGCGTGGACAGCGCGCTGTCGTGCGCGGATTCGGCCTCGGCGGCGCGCGCTTCTTCACTGGAGCGCCGGCGCGAGCGGGTGGTCGGCAGGCTCAGCTGCTTCTTCTTGGCCAGCGCGCCGGCCATCCAGACGCCGCCAAGAATGCCGAAGATGTTCAACGCGCCAAACAGCGGCGCCGCGCTGGACGACAGCAGCACGGTCTGCAGCGGAGCGGAATAGGCACGCGGCTTCAGCGCGAAGTTGAAGGCGCCGAAGATGAGCCAGCCGGCCCAGGCCAGGCCGATGCCGGACATCATCCAGGCGACATAGGGCCGATGGCGCCGCCGCGAGGGACGCAGGGTCAGATAGCCCCACACCAGCGCCACGCCGAACAGCAGGGCGGCAATCGCCACTGCCTCGCCGAGCATGACGGGCAGGCTGTTGCGCCCGCCGAGCGCGGAGTAGACCTGGCGCGGCAGGCCGACGCTGGCGTACTTCATGGCCGCGCCGACACCGAAGGAAAACAGCAGGGCGCCGGAAATGAAGGCGATGGAGCGGCGGGCAGCTTTCATGGGGGCACATTCTCGGTGCAGCCACAACGGCCGCTGAACGGAGATTACGTGCAGCACTGGGCAAAACAAAGCCCGCCGTCGGGGTTGCCGGACGGCGGGCCAGGGGGAGGGTCGTGCGGTGGCGGTGGCTTCAGCGTTTGCGGTCGAAGCGCATCGCCCGGGCCAGGCCGCGGCGCTCGCCGCTGTAGAAGCCGGTGTCGAAGGCTTCGTGCTTGCGGCCCTTCTCGACCGATTCCTCGGCGCTCCACGCGGCGCCGATCTCGGGGACGGGGAGGCGGCGTTGGGGATGTTCGTGACGGGTCTGGATCTTCATGGTGCTTGTCTGACCTTGCGGCCGTCTCGCGGGGATTGCTGCGCGATTGAGAGGCACAACGCCGCCTTCGCGCACCTGGTTGACATGCCGCACACACTTCTTTGCACTCTTCACGTGCGCACAATCCCGGTTTCATTCCACGAGAGCCGTCCGATGACCGTCAAGCTGAAAAAGTCTCCCCCGGCCCGGGCCACGCCATTGACCGTCGTCGACCGCGCCGCCTTCCAGGCCCTGGCGCC
>SEEY01000376.1 GCA_004211235.1 Rubrivivax sp. | reverse complement strand
ACCGCCGCCGTGGCCGTCATCCTGCTGTGGTGGCCCTCGCGTCGCCGCAAGGCGAACGCGTCGCCGCATCAACCGGCGTCGCAGCACCAGTCCGCCGCGGCGTTCACCCGGCCGGCCCTGTTCGCGCTGATGGCCGGCCTGCCCTGGACGCGTCTGCTGAGCCACGCCTGGCCCCTGCTGCCAGGGCGTTGGCGCACGCGCCTGAACCCGGCGACGGCGGCGAGCATCATGACGTTCGGCCTGCCGCTGCTGGAGCGCCTGATCGCCAAGCGCAAACACGATGAGTGAGGTTGGCGCGCCATGCCGGTGAGGCGCCGATGAGCCTGCCGGACATCGCCGAGCTGCTGCGCTTCGACATGTCGCCGCTCGAACTCATCGTTCGCGGCAGCATGATGTACTGGTTCCTGTTCCTGCTGTTCCGCTTCGTGCTCAGGCGCGATGCCGGCTCCATCGCCATCGCCGACATCCTGCTGCTCGTGCTGATCGCCGATGCCTCGCAGAACGCGATGGCGGGCGGCTACACGACGGTGGCCGAGGGCGCTGTGCTGGTGGCCACGCTGGTGGGCTGGAACTGGCTGCTGGACTGGGCGAGCTACCGCTTCAATGCGGTGCGGCGAATGATCGAGCCGCCGCCCCTGGTGCTGGTGCGCCGCGGGCGGATGGTGAGCCGCAACATGCGCGCCGAGTTCGTCACCGTGCCCGAGCTGATGGCCAGCCTGCGGGCCCACGGCATCGACAAGCTCGCCGACGTGAAGATGGCGCGCATGGAGCCGGACGGCGGCATCAGCGTCATTCGGGAGAAGAGCGGCCAGGATGACGATGGCGGCGATGAACGCCATGCGCCACTCGGTTAGACGCGGGGTGGGCTTCAAATCGACGGTCGAGCGCCGGGCCGCTCCCAAGCCGGCCGGCGGGCGATATGCATGCCGGGCGCCCCCGGCATGCATCGCCGTCCCCTAGGGGGCTGAGGCCGGACACAGGGCGCCCAGTGGGCGGCCTGTGCCTGCCGAAGGGCTGCGGCACTGCCGCAGCGCGGTCTGCAAGACCGACCAGGCTGGCCGCGTTCAGCAGGCCAGCCTGGGCGAGGGGCTCAAGCAGCCGCCCGGGCCGCGTCGCGCAGCGTGCGCACTTGCAGATGGTTGCGCTTCACGCCCTCGTACTGGCGCTCCACCACCACACGCACGTCCGGCGGCAGGGCTTCGTCCAGCGCCTTGCGATAGGCCGCCAGCGCGGTGTCCTCGCCGCGTTCGGTCTCTTCGAGGATGGCCTTGTCGGTGTAGCCGGCGAGCGTGCCCTTCACGGCCACCCAGCCACGGTGCAGGGCGCCGGCTGCGGTGCCGCCGTCTTCCGCATCGCCACCCAGGCTGACCACCAGCTGCTGCAGTTCGGCAGCGGCCTGGCGGCATTCCTCGGCACGTGTCGTGAAGCTCTGCTTCAGCGAGGCGTCCTTCAGGTACTCGGCCGAGGTGCGGAAGCCGTACTCGCCGTCCTTGCTCGTTTCGATGAGATCGTTCAGGGTGTCGATGATGTCGTCGTTGGTCATGGGTGCTTCCTTTCGGGAGGGGGTCGGGGGGAGCCTCTCCAAGGGCAGGTGGCGTGCCCGGCGAAAGGGCGGCCGTTCTTGCCGCAGCCCTTACCGCTGCGGCAGCACCGGGCGGGCCGACGCCAGCGCGGCGTGCAGCGCGGCCAGCAGCTCATTGGGCGCGCCGGGCTTGCGCAGCACGGTGAACTCGCCCTCCGCCATGCGGGTGTTGCTGAAGCCCGTGATCAGCACGACCGGCAGGCCCGGGCGCTGCTCGCGCAGCCGCCGCGCCAGCCCCACGCCATCCAGCGTGCCGGGCATGACGATGTCGCTCAGCACCACGTCGATCGCAGCTCCGGCATCCAGCAGCCGCAGCGCGGCGTCGGCATGGGCGGCGCGCATGACGCGGGCGCCGTGCGACATCAGCAGCGCCGCGGTCACGTCGCCCAGGGCCTCGTCGTCCTCGACGAGCAGCACGTTGGCGCCGGCAATGCTCAGCGGCAGCACGGGCGCAAAGGCGGGCGGTGGCCGTTCATCGTCTGCCCGTGCCAGCGGCAACAGCAGCGACACCGTGGTGCCGATGCCCGGCGTGCTGGCCAGGCGCGCGGTGCCACCGGCCTGCGTGGCGAAGCCGTAGACCTGGCTCAGCCCCAGGCCGCTGCCCTGGCCGACCGGCTTGGTCGTGAAGAAGGGGTCGAAGGCATGCTCGGCGAGCTCGGGCGCCATGCCCACGCCGTCGTCGCTGACGGTCAGCAGCACGTACTCGCCGGCCGGCAGGTCGTGCACGCCGTCGAGGTCGTCGGCGGTGGCGTTGGCGGCGGCCAGCCGCAGTTCGCCGCCGGAGGGCATGGCGTCATGCGCATTCAGCGCCAGGTTCACCAGGGCCAGGTCCAGCTCGCTGGCGTCAAGGCGCACCAGGCCGATGTCCGGCGCCACCCGCACCTGCGTCTCGATGCGCCGGCCGAGCACGCTGCGCAGCAGCTCCTGCACCTCGGGCAGGTAGCGGGCCAGCGACAGCGTCTGCAGGCGCACGGCGGGCCGCCGGCCGGAGAAGCGCAGCAGGTGCTGGGTGAGCTGGCTGCCCTTGTCGACGGCGCGCTGCGTCGCCGCGAGCGGCCCCTGCAGCTCGCTGCTGGACGGATGGCGCAGCATCAGGTGCATGCTGTTGCTGATGATGCCGAGCAGGTTGTTGAACTCATGCGCCACGCCGCCCGTCAGCCGGCCCAGCGCCTCGACGCGCTGGCTCTGCGCGCCACGCTGCTCGACCAGCCGCGTGCGGTCCACGGCCTGGGCGATGCCCTGCTCGAGCTCGCTGCGAGAGCCGGCGATGGTGCGGCCGGCGCTGGCCAGCGCCTCCGCCACCTCGTCGCACTCGACGATGCCGGTCGGCTGCGCCTGCACCGGCCGACCGGCCTGCAGGTCCTGGGCGGCCGTCTTCAGGGCTCGAATGGGCCGCTCGATGCGCCGCGACACCCACAGGGCGCCGCCGGCAGCCAGGGCGCCGAGCACCAGGGTGCCGACGACGACGCGCAGCACCTCGCGCGGCAGCCGCCCCGCCAGCTTGTCCTGCGGCATGGCGCTGATGTAGCTCCAGCCCAGCGGCGATGTGCTGAAGTAGCCCACCGTCGGCTGGCCCTCCATCGACACCGACTTGAAGCTGCCCTGCGCCCCGCGGGCCATGGCCGCGCGCGTCTCCTCGCGTACCGCCCGGCCGGTGTAGCTCGTGCCGCCCGGCTGGCGCGCGACAACGCGGCCCGCGTTGTCCAGCACCACGCCGATCCAGCCCGGATTGGCCTGCGTCTGCACGACGCGCTGCAACTCCGACGGGCGCACCGTGACGACGATGTTGTAGACAAGCTGGCCTTCGCGCCGCACCGGCTCCACCCAGGCGCCGTAGAGGTCTGCCGCCTCGCCGGAGCCGCCGGCGAGCGCCTGCAGCGCTTGCATGTGGGCGGTCGGGCTCAGCTCGGCCGGCCCGGGCGACTCGACGCTGCTGCCCGGCGGCAGGCGCGTGCTCAACAGCACGCGGCCCGGTGCGCGCAGCTCCACCCAGCCGTCCAGCCCCTGCATCGTGCGCCGCGCCTGCTGCTCGAAGGCCAGCCGCCGCTCGGCATCGGGGGGTGCCGGGCCGTCCAGCTCGGGCGACTGCGACAGCACGTTGGCGATGGTGGCCCGCCGTGCGAGTTCACTGTCGACCAGCATGGACAGCGCCCGCGCCGTGTCGCGGAGGTTGCGCTCATGCGCCTCGCGCTCCGCCTCGTAGGTGTTGGCGATCAGCCAGGAGACGCCCAGCAGGCAGGGCAGCAGCACCGCCAGCACGAGCAGCAGGAGACGGGAACGGATGGTGACGGGCATCAGAGGGCGAGATGGCACAGGCAAACGCCGCACAGGGGCCTGCGGCGGCCAGGCAAGCGTATCGCCATGTGACATGCTGCAGCGACGCCGAGTGCGGCAATCGACATGCCCGTTGGCTCAGGTGTAGCGGCTGCGCGGCGCCGGCCGGCGCAGCAGCGACCGCAGTGAGGGCGTGACGTCGTTGCGTTCGCCCTCCAGGAAACGCCGCAGCAGCCGCAGGCCCCGGACGCGTCGGCAGACGCTGCGCAGCGCGATCAGCAGCGGCACGGCGATGAGCGCGCCGGCGATGCCCCAGAGCCAGCCCCAGAACATCACGGACAGGAACACCGACACGGGGCTCAGGGCCAGCCGCCGGCCGACGATGAGCGGGCTGACGATGTTGCTCTCGATGGCATGCACCAGCATGAAGGTCAGCATGGGCGACAGGATCTGCAGCGCGCTGTCGAAGCTGCTGATGCCGGCCAGCAGCAGCATCGCCATCAGCGCCATCGGGCCGATGTAGGGCACGAAGCACAGCACCGCCACGAGGGCGCCCCAGAGCGTCGGGTTGGGCAGGCCCAGCGCCCACAGGAGCACGCCCATCAGCACCCCGACGGCGCAGTTGACGATGCCGACGACCGCCAGCCAGTGGCCGATCTCGCGCTGCGCCGCACGAACGCCGCCGAGCAGCAGCGCGCGCGTGCGCTGGCGCGGCACCGCTTCCACCACGCGCGACAGCACCCAATGCTCCGACGCCAGCAGGAAATACAGCAGGCTCACGGTGGCCGTGGCCGACACGACGAAGGCGAGGCCGCGCGTCAGCACCAGGCC
>SEEY01000375.1 GCA_004211235.1 Rubrivivax sp. | reverse complement strand
ACTTCCATCTGTGCGTTGGCGCGGCCCAGTTCGCTGATGCGCTGCTGGAAGGTCTTCGCGTCCAGTTCGTCGTCGCCGAGATGCAGCTTGCCGTCGGGCGTGATCGCCACGGCGATGGAGCCGGGCGCATCGCTCGGCGTCGCGGCCGCGCTGCTGGGCAGGTCCAGGCGCAGCGAGGCGGTCATCAAGGGCGCGGTGATCATGAAGATGACCAGCAGCACCAGCATCACGTCGATGAGCGGCGTCATGTTGATGTCGGCCATGGGGCGAGCGGCATCGGGCCGTTCGAGGCGACCGAAACTCATGTCTGCCCGGCCCGGCGCGCCGCGCTCATTCGTGATCCAGCAGTTCGCGCAGGTCGTGCGCGAAGCCTTCGAGGTCCGCCTCGCAGGACGCGACCCTCTTGCCGAAGACGTTGTAGGCGAGCACGGCCGGGATGGCCACTGCCAGGCCCGCAGCCGTCATGATCAGTGCCTCCCCGACGGGGCCGGAGATCTTGTCGATGGTGATGTTGCCGGCCGCCGAGATGCTGGCCAGCGCGTGGTAGATGCCCCAGACCGTGCCGAACAGGCCGACGAAGGGCGCCGTCGCGCCGATGGAGGCCAGCAGCACCTGGCCGAACTGCAGCTTCGCCAGCACGAGGTGCAGTGCGTCGCGCAGGCGGCGGGTCAGGCGGGATTCACGTTTGCCGGCGGCGTCCAGCGTGGCCGCGCGAGTCTCGGCCGTGGCGGCGTCCAGCAGCGGCAGCAGCAGGCCTTCGGTGTCGAAGCTCTGCAGCGCATCGCGGCCTTCGGCCACACCGGCTGCCTGCCAGAACGCCGGCACGGCACGGGCCAGGCCACGACGGGCGCGGCGCAGCAGCCAGATCTTCCAGAGAATGAGGGCCCAGGCGCTGACGGACATGGCCAGCAGCAGCAGCGCCACAGCTCGGCCGACCAGGTCGCTCTGGGCCCAGAAGTCCGCGAAGCCGCCCATCAGTGCCGCCCGGCCGCCCGAAGGCGCTGAGGCGCCCCCGCGAGGGGCAGCGAACCAAGTGAGCGAGGGGACTTCGCCATCTCAGCGGTTGAAACCCAGCACGTCGTTCATGCCGTACAGCCCCGTCGCCTTGCCGCCCGCGAGGAAGCGCGCGCAGCGCAGGCTGCCCTGGGCGTAGATGGTGCGGTTGCTCGCCTTGTGGCTCACCTCGATGCGTTCGCCGATGCCGGCGAACAGCACGGTGTGGTCGCCGATGATGTCGCCGCCGCGCACGGTGGCGAAGCCGATGGTCGACGGGTCGCGCGCGCCGGTGACGCCCTCGCGCCCGTAGACGGCGCATTTCTTGAGGTCGCGGCCGACGGCATTGGCGACGACCTGGCCCATCTGCAGCGCGGTGCCGCTGGGGGCATCCACCTTCATGCGGTGGTGGGCCTCGACGATCTCGATGTCGTAGCCCTCGGCCAGCGCCCGCGCCGCCATGTCCAGCAGCTTGAGCACGACGTTGACGCCGACGCTCATGTTGGGCGCGAAGACGATGGCCGTGCGCTCGGCCAGCTCTGCAAGCTGGGTCTTCTGCGCATCGTCGAAGCCGGTCGTGCCGACGACAGCCTTGACGCCGAGGTCCGCGCAGATGGCCAGGTGTTCCAGCGTCGCCTCGGGGCGGGTGAAGTCGATCAGCACGTCGGCGCCCGCCAGGCCGGCGCGGACGTCGTCGCCCTTGTCGAGGGTGGCGTGCAGCGTGCAGTCATCGGCGGCCTCGACGGCATCGATGAGCATCCTGCCCATGCGGCCCGAGGCGCCGGTGATGGCGACCTTGATCACGAACCGGTTCCTGGCTTAGCGTCCAGCGGCGGATAGGTGCGCCCGGGCGCCGGGCCTTCGGCGGCGGCGGTGGGCGCGGCCTCGACGCTCTTCTTGGGCGGCGGCAGCGCGCTTCGCTCGGCCTCGCTCAGCTCCAGCGTGGGTTGCTTGCCGCCGGGCTTGAAGGTGTTGACCGAGGCGACGAACTCGTTCTCGGTGGGCAGGTCATCGGGCACCGTCAGCGTCTTGAGCTTGTCGCCGTCGAACTCCGCAATCACCAGCCGCTGCTGGTACGGAGCGCCCTGGCGGCGGATCGTGAAGGGATAGTCCCAGCGCGACTCATGGAAGACGTCGGCCAGCAGCGGCGAGCCGAGCAGGTCGCGCACCTGGGCCTTGGCCATGCCGGGTTTGACGCGCGCGACCATCTCCTTGGTCAGCACATTGCCCTGGACCACCTCGACGCGGTAGGGCGTCAGCACCCCCAGCACCTTTTCACCGGTGATGGTGGGCAAGGTCGGCAGGGACGGCATGTAGGAGCAGCCGCCAAGCAGCGCAATCAGCGGAAGAGAGGCAAGCAAGGGACGCATTGGGGCGGCTGAAGCAGCTGACAGAGGGACGGGAGCGCCGGCCGAAGGCTCGGCTGGCTATGATCGCGCGGATTCTAGCGGGGCGCCTTTTGCGCACCGCTGCCCCCCGCGCCATGCCTTCTTCCGCCAAAGACCAGACCAGCGACATCAAGAACAGCGGCCTCAAGGCGACGCTGCCGCGCATCAAGATCCTCGAGATCTTCCAGCGCACGCAGATGCGCCACATGACCGCAGAAGATGTTTACAAGGCTTTGCTCGGCGAGGGGGCCGACATCGGCCTGGCGACGGTCTACCGCGTGCTGCAGCAGTTCGAGCAGGCGGGGCTCCTGAGCCGCAATCATTTCGAGACCGGCAAGGCCGTCTACGAGCTCAACGAAGGCCACCACCACGACCATCTCGTCTGCCTGAACTGCGGCAAGGTCGAGGAGTTCTTCGACCCGGGCATCGAGGAGCGCCAGCACGCCATTGCAAGCGAGCGGGGCTTCCATCTGCAGGAACACTCGCTGGCGCTCTACGCCACCTGCACCAAGGTCAACTGCCCGAATAAGGACTGAGCTTCAGCCGCCGACCCGCGCGCGGATCGCCGCGAAGCTGTCGTCCACGAGCAGGCGGCCATCCTCGAACACGGTGCGCAGCACCTCGACCGCCCCCTGGCTGCGGCCTTCGAGATAGCCGGGTGAATCCAGCCGCACCGACGCAAAGGCACCGCCGCGTCGCATCAGCGTCAGCCGGCCGGCCTTGCTGCGCTTGGCAGGGTCGGTGACCGGCGCCTTGAAGACGTCGCGCCACTGCCCATCGACCTGCGCCGCCGAGGCCTTCATCGCGAAGCCGAGCGTGTCGCGGTTGACCTGCTGCAGCAGCGCGCCACCCTGGCCGAAGGCGACGTTGTCCGCTGAGTAGCCGGCCGATTCGAGCGCGCCGAGGATGCTGGCGATGCTGGCGTGCGTGATGCCGTCGCCCTGGATGACGCGCACGTGGCGCAGCACCTTGAAGCCCTTGGCGTTGACGTCGGAACCGAAGCTCGTGTCCAGCGCGCGCACGGTGCGCAGCACGATGGTGGTCGGGTCGCCGCTGTCCGGCCGGATGACGATGGTGGCGCCGCTGGCGATGACCTCGTCGCGCAGTGCGCCACCCCAGAGCCGGCTGACGGCGTCATCCAGGTCATAGGAATCGGACACCACGGCCAGGACGGCCCCCGGTTTGCCGAACTGCCTGAGCATGTTGCGGTAGGCGGCGAGCTCGCCATCGCGGCCCCAGGCGGTGATGGTGCTGTGCTCGGCGGCGGGGATGGAGAAGCCCGCCATCGGTTCGCCGTAGTAGAGGCGGGCGCCGAGCAGCGCGGTCATGTTGTCGGTACCCCTGAAATTCACGAGGTGGGCCATGCCGCCGAGCATGGCCGATTCCAGCGACGAGACGCCGCGCGCGCCGAAATCATGCAGCTTGAAGGGCAGGCCTGCAGGGTCGCCGGTGCGGCCGAGTGCATCGCCGATGAGGCGGCGCGTGGCCAGACCCTGGCTCGCAATCGTCGTCGGGTACCAGACGCGCAGCAGCGCCGTCTCGACATAACTCGGCAACCAAGCGCAGGCCGGGTCGGTGTTCTCGACGGTGACGAGGGCATGGTTGACTGGCACGACGCTGCCTTCGGGCACGGCGCGGATGCGCAGCGGCAGGCGGCCGCCGTGCGTGTCGACGATGTGCTGCCAGCCGTCGCGGTTGAACGGCACGCCGTGGGCGGCGCAGACGTCCGCCGCCAGCGTCAAGTCGTCCGTCGTGACGGGCTTGCTGAAGTACTCCTTGAGCAGCGCCTGCAGGCCAAAGAAGACCGTGCAGGGCAGCGCGCCGCCGCGGGCCTCGACGTAGCTGAAAACAGTCGTCGTGCCCGGCGGGTACTGCAGCCAGTGGCTGGTCTTGTAGCTGTCCGTGTTGAGGACGAGCAGGCGGGCGATGTCCTTGAAGCCGTCCAGCATCAATCCATGGAACCGCTGTCGATCGCCCGCTGGTGGCGCTCGACGAATTCCTTGTAGGTGTCGATGCCTCGCAACTGCAGGATCGTGTTGCGCACCGCCGCCTCGACGAGCACGGCGAGGTTGCGGCCGGCGTCCACGGCGATGACGACCTTGCGCACCGGCATGCCCAGCACGTCCTCGTGCAGCGGCTCGTAGGGCAGGCGCTCGAAGTCGCGCTCCATCGTCTCCTTGCGCACGAGGTGGACGATGAGCTTGAGGCGCATCTTGCGGCGCACGGCGGTCTCGCCAAAGATGGCCTTGATGTCCAGCAGGCCGATGCCGCGCACTTCCAGCAGGTTCAGCAGCAGTTCGGGGCAGCGGCCCTCGATGGCGGTCTGGGCGATGCGGA
>SEEY01000374.1 GCA_004211235.1 Rubrivivax sp. | reverse complement strand
GCCTCGATGATGCGGGCCGGGTTGCCTACCGCCGTCGCCCCCGCCGGCCCCGCCTTGGTGACGACGGCGCCCGAGCCGATGCTCGCACCGGCTCCCACCGTGAACCCGCCCAGCACGCAGGCATTGGCGCCGACGATGACGCCCGGGCCAAGCGTCGGATGGCGCTTGGCACCCTTCACGAGCGAGGTGCCGCCGAGCGTGACGCCCTGGTAGATCGTGCAGCCTTCGCCGATTTCGGCCATCTCGCCGATGACGATGCCCATGCCGTGGTCGATGAAGACCTTGCGGCCGATCTTGGCGCCGGGGTGGATCTCGATCCCGGTCAGCCAGCGGCCCCAGTGCGACACCCAACGGCCCAGCCAGCGAAAGCCGCGTGTCCACAGCCAGTGGGCACGGCGGTGCATCCACAACGCGTGCAGGCCGGGGTAGCAGGTCAGCACCTCCCACGTCGAGCGGGCAGCCGGGTCGCGTTCGAGGATGAGGGCGATGTCCTCGCGAAGGCGCTGGAGCATGGTGGCGTCCGGAAGAGTGTGGCGCGCGAGTGTAGGCAGCGGGTCAAGAGCCCTGCCGGCCAGAGGTCTTGGTCATCTGCCGGGCGATGCCACGCAGGATGTGGACTTCCTCGTTCGTCAGGCCGGCACGGTTGAAGAGCTGGTTCAGCCGAGGCATCAGCTTGCGCGGCGCGGCGGGGTCGAGATAGCCGATGTCGGTGAGGGCCGTCTGCAGATGCTCCAGCAGGCCCTGCACCGCGCGGGCATCGGCAACTTCCGGATCCGGGGTGCGCGCCATGACACCAAAGCCGCCGATAGCCTGCCGCAGGTCGTAGGCCAACAGCTGCACGGCCTGGGCCAGGTTCAGCGAGCCGTAGTCCGGATGCGTCGGTATGCTCAGCACCGCATGGCAGCGGTAGACGTCCTCATTGGCCATGCCGTAGCGCTCGGAGCCGAACACCAGCCCCAGCCGCGGCGGGGCGGTGCGTGCTGCGAGCTGGCTGAACAGCGCACGCGGCTCGTGCGTCGGCGGGCCAAAGTCCCGTGGCGTCATCGCCGTGGCGCAGGCGAAGTCGATACCGTCCAGTGCCTCGATCAGCGTCGGCACAACGCGCGCCCGCGCCAGGATGTCGGCCGCGCCGCTGGCCATGGCAACGGCCTCCTCGTGGCAAAGCACGTCGGCAAAGCGCGGCGCCACCAGCACGAGGTCGGAGAAGCCCATCACCTTCATCGCCCGCGCCGTGGCGCCGATGTTGCCGGCGTGGCTGGTGTTGATGAGGATGAAGCGTGTGGATTCCACGGGGTTTCTACGGAGGCTAGCAGCTAGAATCCGGCGATTATCCGGGCCTCCTTCGTGGGTCCCGACGCTCTTTCCTTCTGTCAGCCCCTTCTTTCCAGCGAGTGCCACGCATGCTGCAAACGTCTCACCATCCCATGCTCAATGTCGCCATCAAGGCGGCACGTGCCGCCGGCGCCATCATGAGCCGCGCCTCGCTGGACCTCGACGCTCTGCGCATCAACACCAAGAGCCCGAACGACTTCGTCACCGAGGTCGACCATGCCTGTGAAAGGGTGATCATCGAGACGCTGCTGGGCGCCTATCCCGACCACGGCATCCTGGCCGAAGAGTCCGGCCGCACCCACGGCGCCAAGCATTCCGAGTTCGTCTGGATCATCGATCCGCTGGACGGCACCACCAACTTCATCCACGGCCTGCCGATGTACTGCACGTCCATCGCGCTGGCGCACCGCGGCGTCGTGCAGCAGGCCGTCGTCTACGACCCGACCCGCAACGACCTCTTCTACGCCACCAAGGGCCGCGGCGCCTTCCTGAACGACCGCCGCCTGCGCGTGTCCAAGCGCACGCGCATGAGCGACGCCCTCATCGGCACCGGTTTCCCGTTCCGCCGCGGCGACAACTTCAAGCGCTACGTGAAGATGTTCGAGGAGGTCATGCAGCAATGCGCCGGCCTGCGCCGCCCGGGCGCGGCCGCGCTGGACCTCTGCTACGTCG
Organism: Rubrivivax sp.; assembly: GCA_004211235.1. Next base: position 2,716 of record SEEY01000374.1, on the reverse strand, counting down.
CGGCCGGCTATTACGACGCATTCTTCGAGACCGGCCTGCAACCCTGGGACGTGGCGGCCGGCTCGCTGATCGTCTCCGAGGCCGGCGGCCTGATCGGCAACTTCACCGGCGAGGCGGACTACCTGCACCAGCGCGAAGTGCTCGCCGGCAACCCCAAGATCTACGCCCAGCTCGTGACGACGCTGGCGCCGTATACCCGCGTCATCAAGGAAGAGTCGGCTGCCTTGCCGACCCCCCGGGAGGCGGCGGAGTCGGATGCCGCACCGGCACCTGTCGCGAAGAAGCGCGGCCCCGTGCGCCTGAAGAAGGAAGACCAGGGCGGAGACGCGCCGCTCTGACACCTTCTGCACGCCTGCATCGCTGAAGAAGCCCTCCCTGCGAGGGCTTCTTCGTTTTTCGCCGTGAAGTAGTTGGCAGCGCCCGCATCTACGGGAGAACCCGCGCACGCAGCCGTGACATGCGCACGGCGCCACCCCTTACACGTGGGGGAGCGAGTGGCCAGAATGCGATCCAACGCGGCGCCGAGCCGCATCGCCTCCACTCCAACCCATCGAAGGATCCCATGTTCTCTCGTTCCGTCCTCGCCCTCGCCCTCGTCGCCGCAGCCACCGTTGCGCAAGCCGACGTCAAGGTCCTGAAGAAGGTCGCCCCCGAGTACCCGAACGAAGCCGTCAAGAAGAACATCAGCGCCGGCAGCGTGCGTGCCAAGCTGAACATCGCCGGCGACGGCAAGGTCGCCAACGTGGACATCGTCGAAGCGGAACCCAAGCGCGTCTTCGACCGCGCCGCCGTCGAGGCCCTGAGCCAGTGGAAGTTCGAAGGCACCGGTGCCGCCCAGGTGCACGAAGTCAAGCTGGTGTTCAAGTCGGAAGACTGAGCCACGCGAAGCTCCGGCTTCTCGCACAAAGGCCCGCACATGCGGGCCTTTCGCTTTTCTAGGGGCCGTCGTCGGCAGTCGTGACGTCTCGCAACGCCGTCGGTCCGACGACAAACTGATAGGACGCCACGCCGTCGGCCGAGCGGCCCGGCGGCGCGAACAGCGCCACGAGCACCGCATCGCCCTCGCGCCAGCCCACGCCCGAACGACCGACGGCGGCCAGCCACCAGCGCCCGTTCACCCACACGGGCAGGCGGCTCGGCGCGGCATTGGAGAAGACGGTCCGCATGGCATCCTGCGGTTGCTCCTCCGCACCGAACATTGGGAACGGCGGGTTCATGTTGCCGATGGCGCCGGGCTCGTCCAGCAGCGGATTCAGCGCCGCGGCCACGGCGGCGTCGGGCTTGCGGCCGGCGTTGAAGGCTTGCGCGTCCAGCGTGCCCGCCTCGTAGGCCTGCGCCAGCCGCTGCGCGACCGGCTGGCCCGCATCGCAGACCGTGCTGCCGGGCGCGCAGAAGCGTTGCGCCGCGGTCATCGCCGTTTGCCGTCGCAGCGTGATGCTGCAGCGCTGCGCCCAGGCCTGGCCGGTCCAGGTGGCCATGCGGTAGCGAAGGTCCGGACTGGTCATGGACGGCGCACCGCCAACGACGATGGCCGGCCGGCCCAGCACGCGGGCAAAGCCGGCCGACTGGGTCGTGCACAGTTGCGTGCCGTCCAGGTCGAACGGCGGCTTCAGCTGGCGCGAGGGCCGGCCGGGCCGCGCATCGACCAGTACCAGCGACTGGCAATGCGCCGTGCCGGCGACCTCGTCGACCACGTAGACCGACGTATCCGCCAGCTGCTGCACGGCCATCGGCCGGCTCTCCGATGCGGCCAGCAGCTCGCGCCAGCGTGCGTCATTGGCCATCGCCGTGACGGTGGGCGACGGCTTGGCAGGCTGGGCAGGCTTGACCCAGGCCGACAGCGGATCGGGCTGGGCCCACGTGGCGGGCGGCGCCCGCCGCGCCTCGTCGGCCAGCCGCGTGCACAGCGAGGGCTCGGCAGCGTCGACCGCCATGGGGGCAAGGCTGGCCATCGCCAGGCCGGCCAGCAACGTCTTCTTGTTCATCGCGGTCTCCCTGGTACCCGGCGGTCGCCGCTTAAACTGCCAGCCATTCTGAAGCCTCCCGCCGGGGGGCTTTGCTATTTGCCCGACGCCGATGACCCAGCCCGCTGACTTCAGCGCCCACACGCCCATGATGGCCCAGTACCTGGGCTTGAAGGCGGACTTCCCGGACACGCTGCTGCTGTACCGGATGGGCGACTTCTACGAAGTCTTCTACGACGACGCGCGCAAGTGCAATGCGCTGCTGGACATCACGCTGACCCAGCGCGGCCAGAGTGCCGGCCAGCCGGTCGTCATGGCCGGGGTGCCGGTGCATGCGCTGGAGAGTTATCTCGCCAAGCTGATCAAGCTTGGCGAGGCGGTGGCGATCGCCGAGCAGGTCGGCGAGGTGGGCGCCGGCAAGGGGCCGGTGGAGCGCAAGGTGGTGCGCGTGGTCACGCCGGGCACCATCACCGACACCGAGCTGCTGGCCGACAAGCAGGACGCCGTGCTGCTGGCCGTCTCCGGCCACGGCCGCCGGCATGGCCTGGCCTGGCTGTCGCTGACCCAGGGCGAGATCGGCCTGGCCGAATGCAGTGACTTGGAGCTGCCGGCCTGGCTGGCGCGGCTGTCACCGGCCGAAGTGCTGGTGAACCGCGAGCAACAGCCCAGCGGCGTCATGAAGGCGCGCTTCCCGGTCACGAATCGGCCGAGCTGGCAGTTCGACGGCGCTCTAGGCCAGCGCAAGCTCTGCG
>SEEY01000373.1 GCA_004211235.1 Rubrivivax sp. | reverse complement strand
CGGGTGAAGCGTTCGGCGGGTTGTTCAGGAAGGACGGCGACGCCGAGACCGGATTCGACGAGCTGTGCGATGCCGTCGAAGCCGCGCACCTGCCAGCGCGCGTTCAAGGTCTTGCCCAGCGCGGCGGCCTGCTCGCGCATCAGCTCCTGGGCGCTGGCGCCGGCGTGCAGGCCGATGAGGTCATAGGCCATCAGGTCGTCGAACGTCACGGCCTCCTTGTTGGCCAGCGGGTGCTTCAGCGGCACAAGCGCAGCCAGGCGGCCGGTGGCGAACGTCCAGGTCTGCACGCGGTTGTCCAGCACGGGGCCGGCGAAGATGCCGACATCGGCCCGGCCCTCGGCCACGGCGGCCTGCACTTCGGCGCTGGTCAGGTCTTCCAGGCTGATGCGGATCTGGCCATGCGCCTGCGAGAACTCCACCAGGTAGGGCGGCAGGCATTCAGCGATGGCGCTGGTGTTGGAGGCGATGCGCAGATGCCCCTTGATGCCGCGCGAGAACTCCATGACCTCGGTTTCGAGCGCATAGAGCGACGCATGCAGCGAACGGATGTGGCGCACCAGCGCCCGGCCCGCCTCGGTTGGCTCCACGCCCCGCGCCCGCCGCTCGAAGAGCTGCACGCCGAGACGGCTTTCCAGGTCCGACAGGCGCTTGCTGGCCGCGGCCAACGCCAGGTGCTCCTGGGCGGCGCCACGCGTGATCGAGCGCGTTTGCTCGATCGCCAGCACGAGGTTGAGGGTGGTGAGGTCGTGGCGCATGATCGGGTGACTCCAGCATAGCCTTCGCGAATTACGCGATTATGCGCAAGAAAGCGATGGTGATTTCGCCAGAGACGAACTTCAGCGCGCCGTCTGGCCGGCTGCCTCACGAAGCAGTCCACGCAGTGCATTGCGGCTGTGGGCGCCGAAATGGCCCAGCAGATCGGCCAGCCGGGCGTGCAAGGCATCCCGCGTCCCCTGCATGTCGCGAGCCAGTTCCGGGCCGAGCAAGGCCTCGTTGGCGGCGAAATCGAAATTGGGGTCAGTGACGAATTTCGCGGGTGCGCCGACAACGACGGCGGCGTCCGTCGCCGGGCCCGCCGCGAAAGCCTCGGCGGCCACGACGTCACGAACGTAGCCGGCGCTCCAGGCCGGGTAGCGCCTGTCGCGCGCTGCGTCGCGCAGCGCCGTCTCCAGCGCGCCGTCCTGCCGCTTGCGGGCCGCGTCGATGATCCAGTCGGTCTGGAATCGTTCGAGCACGAAGTGGCGGTTGCTCTGCAGCACGACCAGACCTTGCCGGTCGGCCGGCGCGCCCAGTTGTGCCTTGAGGTTCACCCACATCATGTGACCCAGGCTGGCGCCTGGCGCGGCGCTGGCGTGATAGGGCTGCGTCAGGTCCTCGACGTGGTGCAGGGCGAGGCCTGCAAAGCGCCAGCCCCAGTAGGCGTGGCCCGTCTGCCAGGCCAGCACGGCCAGACCGCCGTACTGCTGCACGCGCAGTTCGGTGAAGGTGCGCGCGAAGCTGGGCGCCAGCGTGTTGAAGATGGCGCCCTGGTGGAAAAAGCCCATGTGGAACGGTGCCTGCGAGCCAATGGCGACGGCCGGGTTGCCGAACGGCTGGTTACCGAAGCCATAGCCCGGATTGCCGGGGTTGTCGTCGAACAGGTTGAGGTCGTGGCCGTAGTCGGGCTCGTCGCAGGCGGACGCCAGCACCGCCAGCGGCGCGACGGCTTCGCCAGCCTGCAGGCCGACGAAACGCTGCGTGGCGCCCTTGCGGGGGGTGACGGCGGAGACTTGGCCGACGTCGACCGCAGGCCGCACCGACTGCGCCTCCCGCGGGTCGATCTGCAGGTACAACGCGAGCCGCGACTGCGGCGACAGGCGGAGCGCGCGCAGGAATGCGGCGCGGCGGTCGGCATCGCTGCGTTGGGCATCCGCGGCGAAGCGCAACGCGTCGGGCCGGGGGGCATGCCCCTTCAGATGCTCGCGCGCCCAGGCCTCCTGAGCCTCCAGCGCGCGGGCGATGGCTGCGTCCTGGTCACGCAGGAAATCGACGAGCGGCTCCGCCTTGACGGGCGCGGCATTGGCGACTTCCGGCATGCCTTCGAAGGCTCGATAGCACATGGGGCTGTGGTTGCCCCAGGCCTGCGCCAGGGTGGGCAGCAGCGCCAGCAGAAGGAAGAGGTTGCGCATCGGGGCGGCTCGAAGGGCGAAAGGCGAAGGCGCAGATTCTGGACCCGCAGGCGCCCCGAGCCCCGAGCCCGGAGCCCCTTGTACAGAGCGCGGCGCCACTCGGAAGCGATCCCCCGTCGAATTGCAGACGGCGTCCGCGCCGCCTCGCGACGCTTCAGGCGGGCAACGCCGCCACGACGTCGGCTGGCGCCTGCACCAGTTCGATCAGCACGCCCTCGCCCCCGAACGGGAACTGGTCATTGCCCTTCGGATGAACGAAGCAGATGTCATGGCCGGCCGCGCCGCGGCGGATGCCGCCCGGCGCGAAGCGCAGCCCCTGCGCCTCCAGCCATTGCACGGCGGCGGGAAGGTCGTCCACCCACAGGCCGATGTGGTTCAGGGGCGTGGCATGCACGGCGGGTTTCCTGTCGGGGTCCAGCGGCTGCATGAGGTCCACCTCCACCGCATGGGCGCCCTGCCCCAGCGTGCAGATGTCCTCGTCGACGTTCTCGCGTTCGCTGCGGAAGTTGCCGGTGACCGGCACGCCGAGCAGGTCCACCCACAAGTGGCGCAGTCGCGCCTTGTCGAGGCCGCCGATGGCGATCTGCTGCAGGCCGAGGATGCGGAAGGGGCGTGTGTCGTTCATGGTGATCCTCAGAGCTTGAGCCGGCCCCACAGCCAGCCGGTCTTGACGCCGGCCAGCGTGGCGATGGACTGTTGGTGGATGTAGGGCAGTCGCCCGCCCCAGCCGAAAAAGCGGTCGCGCAACCAGGGTGCGACGACGGCGTGTGACTGGAACATCGGCGTCAGGCGCTTGCTGGCCTGGGCGTAGAAGCGCAGGTGGGCGTGGCGGCGGCGGCTGTAACGCTCGAAGACGCGCGGCCAATCGTCGGCGGGCCCGGTCAGCTCTGCTGCCAGCTCATGCGCATCGATCAGGGCCATGTTGGCGCCCTGCCCCAGCTGCGGGCTCATGCCGTGCGCGCAGTCGCCGATGGCAAGCACGCGGCCATCGTGCCAGCGAGCCATGTGCACGTCGGCATAGCGGGCCTGCCGCAGCTGGACAGCGTCGTTCAGGCCGGCGAGCAGCGGCAAGACTTCCGGGAAGAGATCGGCTATGCGCTGCTTGAGCACCTGCAGGCCGATGCGCTCCTGCCAGCCATCCAGCTCGGCGACCGGCAGGCTCCAGAACAGGTTGATGCCGCGCTGGGTGTCGTCATGCGCCGCCTTGCCGACCGGCATCAGGCCGAGCATCTGCGACGCCGCGCGAAAGCGCTGACGCAGCTCGATCTGCGGGAAGCCAGGCGGCGCGGGCAGCACGGTCCAGACGGCGCCCCAGGGAAAGGGCCGGCCGTGCTGCGTCACCTTCATGACTTCGCGCAGCCGCGAGAAGCTGCCGTTGGCGAGGATGAGCGCTGCGTGGCGCGCGGGCTCCGCCCCGGCCAGGCGCAAGGTCACGCCGCCCGCGTCCTGTTCGAAACCCTCGACGGCGGCGCCGCGGCGCCAGTCGACGCCCGCACCGCGCAGGCGCTGCCAAAGCAGCCCCATCAAGGCGCCGCGCTGCAGGCCGAGGCCATAGGCCTGGGGATGAAAGCGGCGGTAGCTCATGTCCAGCACGGTGCGGCCGCTCGGCGTGTCGCCATACAACCGGTCCACGCGCACGCCCAGCGCCAGCGCGTCGTCCAGCAGCCCCATCGATGCCAGCACTTGCTGGCCGGTGGGCTGCAGCAGCAGCCCGGCGCCGATGGGCCGCGGCTCGGCCACGGCTTCGTAGAGCGTGACCGCGATGCCGCGCTCGGCCAGACGAATGGCCGCCGCTGCACCGGCGACGCCGGCGCCGACGATGGCGACGCCCGCCAACGCCTGCTCAGGCAAAGCGCAGGATGGGCTGGTCGACAGACAGACTTTCCCCCGGCGCCGCCATGACCTCGGCCACGGTCACATCCTGCGACGCGGTCAGGATGTTCTCCATCTTCATCGCCTCGATGACGGCCAGGCGCTCGCCGGCCTGCACGGTCTGGCCGACCTGGGCGGCCAGGTGCACCAGCAGGCCCGGCATCGGCGACAGCAGCAGCTTGGACGTGTCGGGCGGCGCCTTGTAGGGCATCAGCATCTGGAGCTCCGCGGCACGCGGGCTCAGCACCGTCAGCTCAATGGAACGGCCGCCGTGGTGGATGCGGTAGGCCAGCGGGTTCTTCGCCGTGCCGCGTTCGGCCTGGGCGGTGAAGGCCTGGCCGTTGACGGTGCCGGTGATGCGCACGTCGTTCAGGCGCGAGCGGCTGACGATGCGGTAGTCACGCCCGCCCACCTGCACGCGCGCCTCGCCCAGCGCACCGGCGAACTCGCTGATGTGCAGCGCATGGCGCTCACTGCGACCACCGCCGTGGTTCACGACGGCAACGTAGTCGTGCTCGATCTGCACCTCGTGGCCGCGCAGCTGCCCGCTGATGCCGGCCTCGCGCTCACGCGCCTTGCGGCGGATGCTGGAACGGAATGTTGCTCGACACGCCGCGGATGACGAAGCCGTTCAGCGCCTCGCGCATCTTGGCAATCGCCTCGGCCCGGTCCTTCCCGTGGACGATGAGCTTGGCGATCATCGAGTCATAGAACATCGGGATCTCGCCGCCCTCGTAGACGCCGGTGTCCACGCGCACGCCGAAGCGGGCGGCCTCGCCCTGCTGCATGCTCGTCTCCGGCGGCTGATAACGCACCAACCGACCGGTGGACGGCAGGAAGTTGCGGAACGGGTCTTCCGCATTGATGCGGCACTCGATGGCCCAGCCGTCGCGCTTGATTTCGTCCTGCGTGAAGGCCAGCGCCTCCCCGGCGGCCACGCGGATCATCTGCTCGACGAGGTCCAGCCCGGTGATGCATTCGGTGACCGGGTGCTCCACCTGCAGCCGCGTGTTCATCTCCAGGAAGTAGAAGCCCTGATCCTTGCCGACGACGAACTCGACCGTGCCGGCGCTCTGGTAGTTCACCGCCTTGGCCAGCTGCACGGCCTGCTCGCCCATCGCGCGCCGCGTGGCCTCGCTGATGAAGGGCGACGGCGCCTCTTCGATGACCTTCTGATGCCGGCGCTGGATGGAGCACTCGCGCTCCCACAGGTAGACGACCTGGCCCTGGGCGTCGCCCAGCACCTGGATCTCGATGTGGCGGGGTTCCTCGACAAACTTCTCGATGAAGACGCGGTCATCGCCGAAGCTGTTGCGCGCCTCGTTGCGGCAGGACGTGAAGCCCTCGAAGGCCTCCTTGTCGTTGAAGGCGACGCGCAGCCCCTTGCCGCCGCCGCCGGCACTCGCCTTGATCATCACCGGATAGCCGATGCGCGCCGCGATGCCCACGGCCTCTTCGGCCGACAGGATGGGTTCGTTGTGGCCGGGGATGGTGTTGACGCCGGCCGCCGTTGCCAGCTTCTTGGAAGCGATCTTGTCGCCCATGGCTGCGATGCTGGCGTGCTTGGGGCCGATGAAGACGAGGCCTTCCTCCTCGACGCGGCGCGCGAAGTCCTCGTTCTCCGACAGGAAGCCGTAGCCCGGGTGGATGGCCTGCGCGCCGGTGCTCTTCGCCGCGGCAATGATCTTGTCCGCCACCAGATAACTCTCGCGCGACGGCGCGGGGCCGAGCAGCACGGCCTCATCGGCCAGCTCGACGTGGCGCGCATCCTTGTCGGCTTCGGAGTAGACGGCCACCGTCTTGATGCCCATCTTCTTCGCGGTGGCGATCACCCGGCAGGCGATTTCCCCGCGGTTGGCGATGAGGATCTTGTCAAACATGCTGTGTCTCCGCGGGGAACCCGCCTGCGTGTCCGGCTGCGCCGGTCACCAGGCAATTTGTCGCTGGCGCGACCGCACCTTCGGTGCGAGCACCCCGGTTTGCGATCAGGATCTTCTCAAACATATTGGTCTCCCGGGGTGAGCTCGCCTGCCTGTCCGGCTGCGCCGTCCAGCAAGCGATTTGTCGCTGGCGCGACCGCACCTTCGGTGCGAGCACCCCGGTTGGCGATGAGGATCATGTCAAACATGCTGTGTCTCCGCGGGGAACCCGCCTGCCTGTCCGGCTGCGCCGTCCAACCAGCGATTTGTGGTTGGCGCGACCGCACGTTCGGTGCGAGCACACGGGTTCGCGATCAGGATCTTGGTGAACATGCGGTACCTCGATTACTTGGTTTTGCCCAGCAGCTTCTTGCGCTGCCCGGTGAAGTTCCACCACGGCTGCGCGGGCCCGCCGTTCATGAAGTCGTGCGCTGCCATGAAGGTGTCCAGCACGCAGGGATCGTGGCGCTGGCCCATCGGGTCGCGCAGTCGGTCGTAGGTCTTCATCGGATCCATGCGCTTGACGTCTGCCGGCGTGCAGATGCCCAGCCCGACCAGGTCGGCGGCCATCGCCTTGCCGATGTTGGGAATGTCGGTGAGCTTGCGCGCTTCGGCTGCGCAGGTGGCCTTGCTCATGGCATGTCCTTGCGCAGCCAGTCCGCTAGCTCAGTGCAGCCCGCCAGGCTGGCGTTGTTGGTCGCGAACTGGCCGGCCAGCTGCCGGTCGGCATCCGCCACCAGCTGCTCCGCCGCCGCTCAGCGAGGCGCGTCGCTTCGTCGACCGTGTCGGCTGCGCCACTGGGCCAATCCGC
>SEEY01000372.1 GCA_004211235.1 Rubrivivax sp. | reverse complement strand
CTCACGTCCACGCCGGCCAGCGCCGTCGTGCCGACGACCTTGGGCAGGTCGTTCTCGGCCAGCGTGTAGCGCCAGTCGAAGGCCAGCATCTGGTTCACGAGGCTGGCCGGCGTGGACGTGAGCTTCCCGCTGCTGGACACGCGGCTGCTGGATTTCTCGCTGAAGCTGCCGACGAGCTACAAGCTCAAGGGCCTGAAGCTGCGCTGGTTCTTCAAGGAGGCGCTGCGCGGCTTCCTGCCGGACGAAATCCTCACCAAGAAGAAGCACGGCTTCGGCTTGCCCTTCGGGCCCTGGGCCGTCAAGGACGCAGCGTTGAACGCGCTGGCGGCCGAGTCGCTGCGCGGCGTGGCTGCGCGCGGACTGGTGCGGCCGGAGTTCGTCGAGAGCCTCCTCACCCAGCGGCTCAAGGAGCACGCCGGCTACTACGGCGAGATGGTGTGGATCCTGATGATGCTGGAGCAGTGGCTGCGCAAGCACGCGCCGGATTGGCGCTTCACTGCGTGAGCTGACGCGCCAGGCGCAGCCCGAACTTCAGCCGGCTGCGATCCCAGGGCGTGAAGCGTGGGATCTGGAACACGTCGTCGCCACGCCGCGCCGCCGCCCAGCGCGTCGAGACGGCCGCGTCGAAACCGAGGTCCCGCACGATGCCGGGATGCACGTCGGGCAGGTAGTCCGTGCCGGGCCTGCCGTTGGGATACGCGAAGAGACTGACCCTCTCGCCCAGCAGCGCCTGCAGCACGTCGCGGCTGCGGCCGATCTCGTCGGCGGCCTCCTGCGCATCGAGCGTCGCCAGAATCGGATGGCTGACCGTGTGGGCGCCGATCTGCATGCCGGCGCGGCGAAGGTTGCGAACCTGCGCGCTGCTCATCATCAGGTCGTCCGGCGGGCGCACCTCGGCGCGTTCGGCGATGGCCGCCACGCAGGCCAGCCGCTTCTCCGGCGGCAGGTATTTGACCCGCTCGATCAGACGGCCGAGCGCCGCCCGGCGGCCTTCGTCGCTGCCGAGCACATGCTGGCCCAGGTCATCGCTGCGCGCGTCCACCAGGCCGCGCAGGTCCAGCGTGGGCAGCACGCTCAGGCGCACGGCCTCGATCAGCGTGTCGTTCCACATCCGGCCGCCATCCAGGAAGCCCGTGGCGATGAAGAAGCTGCACGGCATGCCGTGCCGTTGCAGCAGCGGCAGGGCGACGTCATGGTTGTCGGCATAGCCGTCATCGAAGCTCAAAGCCGCGGCGCGCTCCGGCAGGCTGCCGTCGTGCAGGCGGCTGATGGCGGCATCGAGCGGCAAGACGTTGAACCACGACTTGACCCAGCCCAGCAGCTGCTCGAAACGCGCGGCGTCGACCTCGCCGGGGAAGAGCGGGTCGGGCTCGCGCAATACGCGGTGGAAGATGAGCACGGTCAGCCGGCCGCGGGCGCCGCCGGGCGACAAGAGGCTGAACATGGGCTTCATGACAGCGGCTGCACGGGTTTGCGCTTCTCGAAGCGCTTCTTGATCGATTCGGGCAGGTAGATCACCGGCTCTTCCTTCTCGGTCAGCCACTCCTTGCGGTTCACCCAACGGCAACCCAGCACGATGAGGATGATCACGTTGTAAGGCAGGTCCCAATAGCTGAGGCTCAGGAAGGCCCCGCCCACGGCATAGCCCACCAGACTCACCTGGCACATCCCGCCCAGTTCGGCCAGCCACATCGTCTCAGGCTGCTTGGCGGCAGCCTGTCGCAACCGGCCGGCCGACATGAACCCCATGATGAAGAGCGTCAGGAAGATGCCCAGGCCGACGAACCCCTGCTCCCCCAGCACCATGAAGTAGATGCTGTGCGCCGCATGCATGTCGGTCGGATTGGGGGCGTACATCGCGAACAGCATCGGATGGCCGACCTGGAAACCACCGCCCATGAAGTTGGCCTTGGCCAGGTTGAATGCCATCCACCATGCATTGATCCGGCCCTGGGCGGATTCGTCCTGCTCATACGTCTTGATGGTGTTCATGCGCTCGAACCACTCGGCAGGCATGAGCGACAACAGGCCGACACCCACCACCACCACGACGATGGCGCTCACGAACTTGTTGCCCTTGCTGCGCCACCACAGCACCGCGGTCATGGCGCCGATGGCGAGCAACGCGCCGCGTGAATGGCTGCCCAGCGCAGACGCCGCCATCAGCACCATGCACACGCTCATCAGCGTCTTCGACCATTTGGCCGTCATCTGAGTCTGCAGGAAACGCATCAGCGGGATCGTCATGACGATCGCCAGCGCCACCTCGTTGTTGCCTTCGATGTAGGTGTTCTCCGGCCCCCAAACACGGTAATTGCCGCCGGTCATGACCGTGAAAACACCACCCTTGACGCCATAGAAGCCGATGGAGATCACCAGCACCCAGGCCAGCAGCATGATGTGGCGCTTGGTGTGGAGGAGCACCAGGGTGACGAGCACCATCAGGTCGATCTTCATGACGCGCTTCCAGAGGTCGAAGCTGTCGTCAAAGAAGAAGGACGTCGGCAGGGTGAGCGTGCACCAGGCCATGAAGACCATCAGCGTGATGCCCTCGCGGCTCCACTTGTAGTCACGCCGGTCCTTGGTGATGAACAGGCCGACCAGCGTTGCACCGCCGATGGCGGCGGCCACGGGCAGCGAGCGGATATGCCACGCCAGCTGATGGGGATTCATGATGCTGATCCAGGTCCAGCACAGCACACCGATCCACGGCCTGCGGAAGGCCTGCAGGAAGCACCAGCCAAGGATGACGATCAGGACGGGATCACGCATGGCTGCCCGCCTCCAGGATGGCCGTGAAGAGATTCAGCTGGCCGGTCGTCGTCGCCTGCCAGCCAAAGCCTTCGGCATAGCGGCGGGTGGCCGCACGGTCGATGCGGGCAGCGAGCAGGGCTTCGATGCCGGCGGCGAAGGCAGCACCTTGCCGGTCCTCGACAAGACGGCCAGCCTCGGGCGCGGCCACGACCTCGGGCGTGCCCCAGATGCTGGTGGCGACCACCGGCGTGCCGCAGGCCATCGACTCCAGCAGCACATTGGCCCAGCCCTCGCGGCTGGAGCACAGCAGCAGCACGTCGGCGGCGCTGTACCACTTCAAAAGATCGGTGTTGGGCAGCGAGCCGGTCAGGCGCACCTTGTCGGCCACGCCCAGGCGGCTGGCCAGCGCCGTCAGCGCCGCCCGCTCAACGCCTTCGCCGATGATGACCAGACGTGCACCGGGCCGTGTGCGCACCAGCTCCGCCAGCGCCTCGATGGCCACGTGGTGGCCCTTGCGTTCGATGAGATGCCCCACCGACAGCAGCAGCGGCTCGCCGCCCACGCCCAGTTCGGCGCGCATGTCGGCCTGCGGCAGCGGGCGGAAGCGCTCCAGGTCCACGCCGTTGCGCAACGTGTGCAGCCGGGACGGCTCGTGGCCCCAGCTGCGCAGCACGTCCATCAACGCGGCGCAGACGCCGATGGAGGCGGCGGCGCGGCGCGCGGCCCACTCGATCATGCGGCGGGGCAGCGCGTACTGCGGAATCAGGTTCAGGTCGGTGCCGCGGGCCGTGATGGTCAGCGGCTTGTCGAACCATTTGGCGAGCAGCGCGGCGGCAACGCCGTCGGGGTAGTAGTAGTGGGCGTCGATGACGTCGAAGTCGAAGCCTTCGTCGATCAGCTGCTGCACCGCGGCCTTCGCGCCCAAAGCCAGCGTGAGCGGCGCCGAGCTCATGCCGACCTTGGGCAGGAGCAGGTAGCGGGGATGCCGCACGTCGATGCCGTTGCGTTGCTCGCGCGCCGGCGTGGCAGCGAACTTCGCGTAGTCCCCCCAGCGTGCGTCCGTCGACGGGAACCAGGGCACCGGCGCCACGACGCGCGACTCGACCTGGCCGCTCTTCAGCAGCTCGCGCAGCCGTGTCTCGACAAAGATGCCGTGGCTGGGCCGCACGCTGCTCGGGAACAGCGTCGAGAAGGTCAGGATCTTCAATGGCTTCACGCCGCCGCCTCGATGGCTTCCATCAGGATCTGGCCGAACACATCGGCCGCCACCCGGTGGCCGAAGCGTGCCTCGACGAGCTCCCGCGCGGCACGCGAGAGCTTGAGCCGCAGATTGCCGTCGGCAATCAGTTTCACGGTGGCGTCGGCCAGCGCCGAAGCGCCGTCCGCACGCAGGAAATGCGTACCGTCGTCGACGTCCAGGCCTTCGATGCCGATGGTCGTCGACACGACCGGCAGGCCCATGGCCATCGCCTCGAAGGCCTTGATGCGCGTGCCACCGCCGACCCGCAGCGGGATGACGAAGGCCTGCGCGTCGCGCGCATGGTCGCGCACGTCGTCCACAAAGCCGGTGAAGACGACGCCCGGCACATTGCGCTGCACGAGCGCCGTGGGCGGGTTCTTGCCGACGACGCGCAATTGCGCATTCGGCACCTGGGCGCGCACGCGGGGCCAGACCTCGTCGATGTAGAAGCGGATGCCGTCGACGTTGGCTTCCCAGTCCATCGAGCCGGTGAAGACGACGACCGGGCTGCCATCGGCGGGCGGCTGCCAGGAGAAGAAGTCGAGATCCACGCCGGTCGGGATGGCGCGCGCCGTCGTCAGACCGTCGGCGGCGAACTTCTTCGCGTCGCGCTCGGACACGGCCACGACGCGGGTGAATTTCGCCAGCGCCTCACGCTCGAAGCGGCGCATCTTGACGGCCTGCGAGGCCCACAGCCAGCGCAGCGGCGCGCTCGCAGCCGTCTTCGCGTGGCGCTCGAAGATCTC
>SEEY01000371.1 GCA_004211235.1 Rubrivivax sp. | reverse complement strand
GCCATGTCCTTCCTGCGTTCCGCCACCGTCCTCATCGCCACCCTGATGCTGGCCATGGCCGCCCACGCCGTGCCCAAGGTGGTCAAGAAAGTGCCGCCGGAGTTCCCCAACGAGGCCGCCAAGAAAGGCATCTCCGCCGGTTCGGTCAAGGCCAAGCTGAACATCGAAGCCGACGGCAAGGTCAGCAGCGTCGAAATCCTCGAAGCCGAGCCCAAGCGCGTCTTCGACCGTGCGGTGATTGCCGCACTGATGGAGTGGAAGTTCGAGCCGGGTGAAAAGACCACCCACGAAGTGAAGCTGGTGTTCAAGAACGAGGACTGACCCCGTCCTCGGGGCGGGCGGGTCTAGCGGGACATCCGCGCAGGCAGTTCAGCTGCGACCGGTTGCCACAACCGCACACCACCGAGCAACAGCAGCACCACGACAACGGCGCCGGCCGCCAGGCCCAGGCGCCGTTTTCTTTGCGCCTGCCGGGTCCGTGCGCGAGCCGCAGCGCTGGCGCCGCGCAGCGCCGCAGCCGGCTGGCTGCGCGGCAGTCGTATCAGGTTCACAGCCTGCTTGCGGCCGTCACGCGCGGAAACGATTTCGAAGCTGAACGTCTCATCGAGCCGCGGCCCGTCTCCGTCGGTGGGAAACGCAGCCAGGCCGACGAAGATCTCTTCGCCACCGCGCAGCGCCTGGATCGTGCCGTAGCCGGCATCTGGATTCCACGCGCTGAGAATGCCTTCGAATCTCATGTTCGCCCCAAGAGAACACGACAATCGTCGGGCCGTTCGGCCATGCCTCCGTAACCGGATGCAATGCCAAATGCCGGCGGCTCCCGCAATCCCCAGAATCAAACATGCCCATCCACTGGTTCCCCGGCCACATGAACGCCACCCGCAAGGCGATCAAGGATCGCGTGCAGGCGGGGCTGGACGTGGTCATCGAACTGCTGGACGCGCGTCTGCCGGGCTCGAGCAGCAACCCGCTGCTGGCGGCGCTGACGACCGGCCGGCCCTCGCTGAAGGTGATCAACAAGCAGGATCTCGCCGACCCGGTGCAGACCGACGCCTGGCTGGCCTTCTACAACGCCCAGCCCTACACCCGCGCCATCCCGCTGGACGCCGCGGACAAGGCACCGGCGCGCGCCCTCATCAAGGCCTGCCGAGAACTTGCGCCCCTGCGTGGCGACATGCACAAGCCGCTGCGTGTGCTGATCTGCGGCATCCCCAACGTCGGCAAGAGCACGCTGATCAACACGCTGGTCGGCAAGCGCGCCACCAAGACCGGCGACGAGCCGGGCATCACCAAGATCGAGCAGAAGATCGTGCTGGAGAACGGCTTCTACCTGTTCGACACGCCCGGCATGCTGTGGCCGCGCATTGCCATCGAACAGAGCGGCTACAACCTCGCCGCGAGCGGCGCCATCGGCCGCAATGCCTTTGACGAGGCCGAGGTGGCGCTCGAACTGATAGCGACCTTGAAGCGCCGATATCCGGAACGCCTGAAGGAGCGCTACGGCCTGAGCGAGCTCGGCGCGGACGACGCGGTGCTGGAGGCCATCGGCTTGAAGCGCGGCGCGAAGGTACGCGGTGGTGCGGTGCAGATGCACAAGGCCGCCGAGGCGCTACTGGGCGACTACCGTCAGGGCCTGCTCGGCCGCATCACGCTTGAAACGCCTGACGAGATGGCCGCCTGGCGCCGTGAGCTGGCCGACGAGGAGGCCCGCCAGGCCACCGAGCGGGAAGCCGAGAAGGCCGCCGACAAGCTGCGCCGCAGCGGCCGGCGGAATTCCTGACCAGCCCGTCTCAGCGAAACGCAGCCGGCGGTGCGGCTGACGGCGCTAGTAGCGCGCCCAGCCGCCGCCGCGAAGATGCCAGCGGCCACCCTGAGATTCCCAGCGATGCGGCTCGTAGCGATAGCCCGGGCGCGGACGCTCGTAGTAGCCCGGCACCCAGCGATGCCGGCCGCCATTCCAGCCCCAGTAGCCGCCGATCCAGACAGCGCCTGCATAGGGAACGGCCGGCGCGACCTCGGCGTAAGCCGGCGGCGGCGCCACGTCCACGACGACACCCGGATCGGCGTAGTAGCCACCGCGGTGGGCCGGCACGACGATGCAGGCTGACAGCGCCGTGGCGGCGGCCAAGGCCGGCAGGATGGAGCGCAGCTTCATGGCGCTCAGCGCCGGCCGCGGCCGGGCTGGTCGTAGCCGGGACCGTCGTAGCGGTCGTTGTAGTGGTGGTAGTCACCGCCGCGGTAGCCGCCATGGCGGTGCGGCACGATGATGCAGCCCGACAAGAGGGCTGCCGAAGCAATCAGCGTGATGGCCAGGGCCAGTCGTTTCATGGTCGTCTCCAGGCCGCAGTAAACGCGGCCCGTACTTAACCTCCGGCCGCATCGCACGGATGACGTGGTCACACAGAGTTACTCGCGCTCGACGGTCCCGCCGGGGTGCTTTATGGCACGTGAACGACGCGGCAGGGCCGGCTATCCTGCCGGCTTTGCACGCTGGCAGTCCCCCTGTATGAAACGCTTCCTGTTGATCCTCCTGCCCGCCTCGTTGATCGGCTGCGCCGGCACGCCGCCGGAACAGGAGGTGAACGCTTCCGAACCCGGCGTCCATTGCGAGCGTGACCAGGCCACCGGCAGCCGCATGATCACGACACGCTGCCGCACCGCCGCCCAGCGGGAGCAGGACAAGCGGGACGTGGACGCGATGAACGAAGCCTCGCGCCGCATGCGCAACACCAGGCAGTAAGGCGCTGCAGGCCGCAGTCGATCAGCGCGATTCGCGCAGCACGGCAGCCAGCGCCAGCATGCCCAGCGCCATCACGCCGGCCGTGAGCCACAGCGCCGCATCGAAGCTGCCGCTGGCCTCCACCATGCGGCCCGTGAGCGCCGGTGCGCTGACCTGCGCGGCGCCGTAGCTCAAGGTCAGCCGCGCCATGGCCTTGCCCGGGTTGGCCGGCGAACGGCGGCCCACCAGCGCCAGCGTCAGGCTGACGATGCCGATGAAGGTGGCGCCGTAGAGCAGCGCGCCCAGCAGTGCAGCGGCCAGGCTGCCCGAGAGTGCCGGCAGCAGCACGCCGACGATCTGCAGGCCGAAGGCGATCAGCAGGGCGCCAACGTCGCCGGTCACGCGGGCGATCCGGTCCCACATGAACACCGCCGGCGTCGCTGCCAGGCCCACCAGCAGCCAGGCCCACGGCCCCTGGCCGGCCAGCAGCGGCTGCTTCTCGACGATGGCCACCGTGAAGGTGGCGTTGATGACGAAACCCCAGCCGGCACAGAAATAGGCGGCCACCATCAGCGCCATCCAGCGCCGGTTGGGCGCGGCGCCGGCCGTTGCCTTCACCGCGGGCGGCGGCACCGGCGGGCGCCAGGCCCAGGCCGGGACGAGGAAGACGAGGCCCAGGATCGCGAAACCTTGCCACTGCGCCGCCCAGCCGTAGTCCAGCGCCGTCATGCCCATGGCGCCCAGCGCCGACACCGCCACACCCAGGCCGAGGCCGATGAAGTAGATGCCCAGCTCCGGCCGGCGTCCCGAGCGGATCAGCCAGCCCTGCACCAGGCCGGAACCCAGCAGCATGCCGGCCGCGCCACACAGGCCACCGACGTAGCGCGACAGCGCCCACGCCGGGAACGACGTGCTCCAGCCCATCAGCGCCGTGACCACCAGCGCCAGTGGCAGCGCGCCGGTGTACAGCCGCCGGCGCCAGGCCGGGCTTTCGATCCATGCGGCCAGCAGCGCGCCGCTCATGTAGCCGGCGTAGTTGATGGCCGCGAGCAGGCCGCCGTCGGCCACGCCGAGGCCGGCCTGGGCATGCATCTGCGGCAGCAGCGGCGTGTAGGCGAAGCGCGCCAGGCCGACGGTCAGCACGAGCGCGCAGATGCCGCCCAGCAGCACCTGCCAGGCTTGCAGTCGAGGGAGGTGCGCGGCGTCGGCCATGCCCGCAGGTTACGCGACGCTTGGCCGACTCGGCAGCGCTTCCCGCCCACCGCCAGCAGCAACTTCGCCACCGGCGGTCGACTGCCGGAGGGGCCAAGTTGAGCCGCTGCGGGCGGCGCGGGTGAACAGGGGATTTCTTCGTCTCAGCTCTTGCAATGCCCGGCAGCGAGCCCAGGTGCCGGGCATGCCGCTGCTCATCTGCTTCGCCGTCGTCCTGCTCGCCGCCGGCGCGATGGCGCTGTGGCCGCTGTGGGTGCGGCGCCGTCGCGAGCGGCTGGCCGCCCAACCCTTTCCGGCCGCCTGGCGGCGCCTGCTGCGCCGCCATGTGCCGCTGGTGTCACGCCTGCCGGCGCGCCAGCAGCTGCGGCTCAAGGGGCTGATGCAGGTCTTCCTGGCCGAGAAGCCCATCCTCGGCTGCGGCGGCTTGCGCGTCACGGACGAGGTTCGCGTGACCATCGCCGCGCTGGCCTGCCTGCCGCTGCTGGGTGCGGCGCGCGGCGTCTACCCCGAGCTGCGCCAGGTGCTGGTCTACCCCGGCGCCTTCGTCGTCGACCGGCCCGTGACCGAGTCGGGCGGCGTGCTGTCGGACCAGCGCCGCGTGCTGGCCGGCGAGAGCTGGAGCCAGGGCCAGGTGCTGCTGGCCTGGGACGAGGTGAAGCGCGGTGCGGCCACGCCGGGCGATGGCCACAACGTTGTCATCCACGAGTTCGCCCACCAGCTGGACCAGGCCGGTGGCCCGGCCAATGGCGCGCCAGCGCTGCCGAATGCCGAGGCCTACCGGCGTTGGTCGACGGTGATGCAGAACGAGTTCGATGCG
>SEEY01000370.1 GCA_004211235.1 Rubrivivax sp. | reverse complement strand
GCTGAGCCACAACGCGCTGGTCTACATCGCCTTCCTGATGGTCGGCGCGGTCTGGTTCTTCCTCGAACGCACCCGGCCGGGGCTGCGCCTGCGTGCGGTTGGCGAGAACCCGGCGATGGTCGAGGCGGCGGGCATGTCCGTGCAGCGCCTGCGCTACCAGGCACTGCTGATGAACGGCGTGCTCTGCGGCCTGGCGGGCGCCTACCTGACGCTGGCGCAGAACGCCTCCTTCTCACCCAACATGACGGCCGGGTGCGTTCGAGGAAGAACCAGACCGCGCCGACCATCAGGAAGGCGATGTAGACCAGCGCGTTGTGGCTCAGCAGGCCATGGCCGACGACGGACGTGAACCACTGGCCCGCCTGCGGCTCGGCAAAGCCCTTGGCGAGGGCCGTCAGGCGCACGTCCGGCTCGATGGGCGGCGTCTGGCCGCCCTGCTGGAACCAGGCGATGCCGAGCACGACGGTCAGGCCGGCCGCGATCATGTTCAGTGCGACGCCGGAGACGACCTGGTCGCCGCGATTGGTCACGCAGGCAAAGCCATGCACCAGCGAAGCGACACAGGCGACTGCGACGGCGGCCAGCAGGCCATAGGCGGTGGAGTGGGTGACCGAGGCCGCTGCGGCGGCCGCAAAGGCGGCGAACAGCATCTTGCCTTCCAGGCCGAGGTCGACGACACCGGCGCGCTCGGACATCACGCCCGCCATCGCGCACAGCAGCAGCGGCGCGCTGACCCGCAGCGTGGAAGCGAGCACCGAGGCGATCAGGACTTCATCCATCAACGGCCTCCCTTCAGCTTGGCGTAGGCGCGGGCGAACAGCGGCGCGCTGACCGTGGCCATCGCCCCCGAGAACAGCACGATCAGGCCCTGCGCCGTGACGACCATCTCGCGGCTGAAGCCCTGCAGCTCGAACGACACCTCGACGCCGCCCTGGTAGAGCACGCCGAACAGCAGCGACGCCAGCACGATGCCGACGGGATGGTTGCGGCCCATCAGCGACACGGCGATGCCCGTGAAGCCGGCGCCGGCCACGAAGTCCAGCGTCAGCTTGCCCTGTACGCCCGAGATCTCGTTGATGCCGACCATGCCGGCCAGGCCGCCGGAGATCGCCATCGCCAGCAGCACCTGGGCGCGCGGGCGGATGCCGGCGTAGTGAGCGGCGCGCGGCGCGCTGCCGACCGCGCGGACCGCATAGCCGGCGGCGCTTCTCCACAGGAACCAGCCCACCAGCACGCAGGCAGTCAGCGCGATGACGAGGCTCAGGTTCAGCGGCGATGACGGCAGCTCATAACCCATCGCCGCCGCGATCTGGTGCAGGGCCGGCATGCGGGCGCTGTCGGCAAACTCGGCCGACTCGACCGACATGCTGCCGGCCGGGCGCAGCCAGTTCACCAGCAGATAGCCGTTCAGCGCCGCCGCCAGAAAATTGAACATGATCGTCGTGATGACGATGTGGCTGCCCCGCCAGGCCTGCAGATAGGCCGGCAGCGCTGCCCACAGCATGCCGAAGACCGCAGCAGCGACGACCAGCAACGGCAGCATGACGATGGCCGGCAGCTTCGCACCCAGCCACAGCGCGACCAGCGCCACGCCCACGCCGCCGAGCGTCGCCTGCCCTTCGCCGCCGATGTTGAACAGGCCGGCGTGGATGGCGACGGCGACGGCCAGGCCAGTGAAGATGAAGGTGGTCGCGTAGTACAGCGAATAGCCGAGCCCTCGCACGCTGCCGAGGGCACCGTCGAGCAGCACCGTGAGTGCCTGCCAGGGGCTGTGGCCGATCACCATGACGACGAGGCCGGCCACGACCAGTGCGACGGCAAGGTTCCACAGCGGCAACAGGCCGATGTCGATCCAGCGGGGAAGGGTCAACGGTTGGCTCATGCCGCGGCTCGTTCTTCTTGTGACGCCATCAGCAGGCCTAGGCGTCGCTCGTCGCATTCGTCAATCGCGAGCTCGCCGGTGATGCGACCGCTGTTCATGACGACGACACGGTCCGCCAGCGCCAGGATCTCGTCGAGCTCGCTGCTGACCAGCAGCACCGCGCAGCCCGCATCGCGCAACGCGCGCAGCTGGCCGTGGATGAACTCGATGGCGCCGATGTCGACGCCGCGCGTCGGCTGGCCGACCAGCAGCACGGTCGGCTGCTCGCCGATTTCGCGGGCGAGGATGAGCTTCTGCTGGTTGCCGCCCGAAAATTTGGATGAGCCGAGGGTCTCGTCGCGCGGACGCACATCGAAGCGCTCCTGCATCTGCCGGGTGGCGTCGCGCATCGCAGCATGGTCCATGGCCGCACCACGGCGGTACCGGGGCAGGGTCTGATAGCCCAGCACGGCGGATTCCCAGGCCGGGAAGCTCATCACCAGGCCGACTGCATGCCGGTCCTCGGGGACATGGGCCAGCCGCAGCGGCCGGGCCTGCGCCGTGTCGAGCCAGGCGGCGGACGTGAACGACCGGCCGCCCAGTTCGAGGCGGCCGCCCTCGGGCGCGCGCAGGCCGGACAGCACCTCCAGCAACTCGCTCTGGCCGTTGCCCGACACGCCGGCCACGCCGACGATCTCGCCGGCCTTCAGCGTCAGGCTCACGTCCTTCAGTGCCGGTACGCCGTTGGCGTGCCTCAGGCTCAGGCCCGTCGCCTGCAGTCGCACTTCACCGGTCTTGAGGTCGAGGCCTTCCGGCCGGCCCAGCGTCACCTTGCGGCCCACCATCGACTCGGCCAGCGCTTCCTCGCTCCAGTCGGCGATCGGCCGCGTCTCGACGACCTGGCCCGCACGCATCACCGTGACGGCGCTGCACAGGCTCATCACCTCGCGCAGCTTGTGTGTGATCAGGATGATGGTGGTGCCGCGCTCCTTCAACGTGCGCAGCGTGACAAACAACTGGTCGGTTTCCTGCGGCGTCAGCACCGCCGTGGGCTCATCCAGGATCAGGATCTTGGCGCCGCGGTACAGCGCCTTCAGGATCTCCAGGCGCTGCAGTTCCCCCACCGGCAGGTCGGCGACGATGGCATCGAGCTGCACGTTGAGGCCGGTCTCTTGCATCAGCGCGACAAGCTTCGCCCGCACCCTGGCCTTGGAGGCGCCGAGGAAGAAGCCACCTTCCGCGCCGAGCATGATGTTCTCCAGGCACGTCAGCGTCTCGACCAGCATGAAGTGCTGGTGGACCATGCCGATGCCCAGGGCAATCGCCTGCTGCGAGTTGGCGATGTCGACGCGCTGGCCGTCGACCTCGATCGTGCCCGAGTCCGCCCGGTAGTAGCCATACAGGATGGCCATCAGCGTGCTCTTGCCGGCGCCGTTCTCGCCGACGAGGCCGTGCACGCTGCCCGCGGCGATGTCGAAGGACACCTCGCGGTTGGCCTGCACGGCGCCGAAGCGCTTGGAGATGCCTTGAAAACGGACGGCCGCGGCCATACCGCTCAGTATTTGCAGGCGTTGTCCGCCATGTAGTCGGCCACCTTGATCTTGCCGGCAATGATGTCGGCCTTGACCGCGTCGACCTTGGCCTTCAGTGCCGGATTCAGCAGCTTGGCGTTGTCGGCGTCCACGGCGTAGTCCACGCCGCCTTCCTTCAGGCCGAGCACGCTGACGCCGGGCTTCCAGGCCTTCAGCACGTTGTAGACGGCCACGTCCACGCGCTTGACCATGGACGTCAGCATGGTGCCGGGCTGCAGGTGGTTCTGGTTGCTGTCCACACCGATGGCGAGCTTGCCGGCGTCCTTGGCGGCCTGGTAGACACCGACACCGGTGCCGCCGGCTGCGGCGAAGACGACGTCCGAGCCCTTGGCGAACTGGCTCTTGGCGAGTTCGCCGCCGCGCGTCGGGTCGTTCCAGGCGCTCGAGGTGGTGCCCGTCATGTTGGAGAACACCTCGATCTTGGGCGAGGTCGCCTTGGCGCCCTGCTCGTAGCCGCACTGGAACTTGCGGATCAGCGGGATGTCCATGCCGCCGACGAAGCCGACCTTGCCGGTCTTGCTGACCATCGCGGCCATGGCGCCCACCACATAGCTGCCCTCCTGCTCCTTGAACAGCACGGACTGCACGTTGGGCAGGTCCACCTTGGCGTCGATGATGGCGAACTGGGTCTTGGGAAAGTCCTTGGCCACCTGCTGCAAGGCCGACGCCTGGGCGAAGCCGATGCTGATGATGGGGCTGGCGCCCCGCTCGGCCATGCGCCGGATGGCCTGCACGCGCTGGGTGTCGTTGCTGATCTCGAATTCGAGATAGGTCTTGCCCGTCTCCTTCTTCCACTGCTCGGCGCCCTGGTAGCCGGCCTGGTTGAAGGATTTGTCGAACTTGCCGCCCATGTCGAAGATCACCGCGGGGCCCTTGGTCTGGGCCTGGGCTGCGCCACAGGCGAGCAGCAAGGCCAGGGAGAGTCGGTGCAGGGTCGGCGTCATGAGGTGGTTCCGGCGAAAGGCGCGCATTGTAGAAAACCTCCCCGAAGTTCTACGGACTAGAAAAATAGGGGAATCACCCGGGCGCAGCATGCCGCAGGCGGCGGTGCGCCGCCCGGGCGTAGGGCAGCCAGCCCAGTGTCGCCCAGCGCCGCCACATCAGCAGGCCGCGAATCCACTCGTCAGCCGCATACGCGATCCACACGCCCACCAGTCCCCAGCCCATGTAGACGCCCAGGAACCAGCTGCCGCCGGCCAGCACCACCGCCATCGACGCCGCACCCGCAACGACCGGATAACGCGCGTCGCCCGTGGCACGCAGCGCGTTGATGACGACCATGTTGAACACACGGCCGGGCTCCAGCAGCACCGT
>SEEY01000369.1 GCA_004211235.1 Rubrivivax sp. | reverse complement strand
GAACTCAAGCCCGGCGACCTGGTGTTCTTCAACACCATGCGCGCCACCTTCAGCCACGTGGGCATCTACGTCGGCGAAGGCAAGTTCATCCACGCCCCGCGCACCGGCAGCGCCGTGCGCGTGGAAGACATGCGTGACTCCTACTGGGCCAAGCGCTTCACCGGCGCCCGCCGCGCCGATCTGAAGGCCGCAGGCGAAGCGCCCGCGGTGCGCTGACTCAGCCGCCGTTCTCGCGCCACGACTGCGCGAGCAACTCACCGACCCACGCCGGCCTGGCCTTCGCCAGCAGCAGCTTCACGCCGCAGCGCCTGGCGCCCCAGAACAGCGGCTCGACGATGCCCGGGTGACGTGCGATCCATGCATCGCGCGAGTCCTCGTCCTTGATGAAGACACGCAGCTCGGCCCCGTCGGGTGTCATCGTCGCGAAGATCTTTCCCTTGGCGCCGGGCAGGCGAAACGACGTCAGATCGTGGTGCGGCTTCTCGACGGCACCCGGCAGACCGAGGGCGAGCGCTCGAGCCTGATCAGCGGTCATCTCAGCCTGCGATCCGCTTGGCCACCAGCGTCAGGATCTCGTAGCTCGCGCACAGTTCGCCGCGCTGGTTGGTGACGGCAACGTCCCAGCCGATCACGCCTTGTGGAACATACCCGGGTTGGTCATCACGCGGCGGACGGTCGATCTTGCGCTTGGCGGTGAGGCGCGCCTGGATGGTGTCGCCCATCGCCACCGGCGTGATGAAGCGCAGGTTCTCCAGGCCGTAGTTCGCCAGCACCGGGCCGGGCGCCGGGCTGACGAACAGACCGGCCGCGGCCGACAGCACGAAATAGCCGTGAGCGATGCGCTTGCCGAACGGCGATTCCTTGGCGGCCAGTTCGTCGAAGTGCATGTAGAAGTAGTCGCCCGACAGGCCGCCGAAGGCGACGATGTCGGCCTCGCCGACCGTGCGGCGGTGAGTGAGCAGGCTCATGCCGACTTTGACGTCCTCGAAGTAGCGGCGGAAGGGGTGGATCTCGCTCTCGGTGACGGCACCACCGCGCTGGTACTCGCCGGTGATGGCCGAGATCATCGTCGGCGAGCCCTGCACCGCGCAGCGCTGCAGGTAGTGCTTGACCGCACGCAGCCCGCCCAGCTCCTCGCCACCGCCCGCGCGGCCCGGGCCGCCGTGCTTGAGCTTGGGCAGCGGCGAGCCGTGGCCGGTGTTCTCCAGCGCGGCCTCGCGGTCCAGCACCAGCATGCGACCGTGCCAGGCGGCGAAGGTCGGCACGGCCTGCGCTGCAAGTGCCGGCGTCTTCGTGCAGACGGTGCCGACGAGGCTGCCGCGGCCGAGCGTGGCCAGGTGCAGCGCCTCGTCGAAATCTCCGTAGGCCAGCAGCGTCGTCACCGGGCCGAAGGCTTCGAGGTGGTGGGCGTCACTCGTCGCCGAGTCGCGCGCCAGCAGCAGCGTCGGCGCGAAGAAGGAGCCCTCGCTGACGCCCTCGCCCCGGGGCGCGAAGCCGTCTCGTTCCGAGAACAACAGCTCGCAGTTCTGGGCCAGTTGCGCGACCCGCTCGGCCACGTCGGCCTGCTGCGCCTTGCTGGACAACGCGCCCATGCGCACGCCCTCGATGGCCGGGTCGCCCACCACCGTCTTGCTCAGCCGCGCCTTCAGCGCCGAGGCGACCGCATCGACGCGGTTGGCCGGCACGATGGTGCGGCGGATGGCCGTGCACTTCTGCCCTGCCTTGGCCGTCATCTCGCGCGCGACCTCCTTGATGAAGAGGTCGAACTCCGGATCGTCCGGCGTCACGTCGGGCGCGAGGATGGCGCAGTTCAGGCTGTCCGCCTCGGCATTGAAGGGGATGCTCTTCTTCAACAGATTGGGGTGGCCCTTCAGTGTCAACGCGGTGTCGGCGCTGCCGGTGAAGGTGACGACGTCGGACTCGTCCAGCCGCTCGAACAGGTCGCCGGTGCCGCCGATGATGAGCTGCAGCGCGCCGGCCGGCACCAGGCCCGAGTCGACGATGAGGCGCACGCAGGCCTCAGCCACATAACTGGTCGCCGTGGCGGGCTTGACCAGGCAGGGCATGCCGGCCAGGAAGCTCGGTGCGAACTTCTCCAGCATTCCCCACATCGGGAAATTGAAGGCGTTGATGTGCAGCGCCACGCCGCGCTTGGGCACCAGCACATGGCTGCCGATGAAGTGGTTGTTGGCGCCCAGCCGCATCGGCGGGCCTTCGTGCAGCACGTTGCTGCTGGGCAGGTCCTTGCCGCCAATGGAGGCGTAGGCGAACAGCGTGCCAATGCCGCCCTCGATGTCGATCCAGGAATCCGATCGCGTCGCGCCGGTGTGGGCGCTGATCGCGTAGAGCTCTTCCTTGCGCTCCATCAGGTAGGCGGCCAGTGCCTTCAGCACGCGAGCGCGGTCCTGGAAGTGGGTGCGCAGGAGCGAAGGCAGCGCCGTGCCGCGCGCAAAGGCCATGGCCTCGGCGAAGTCCAGGCTCTCCTCATGCGTGTGCGCCACGACACGGCCGTTGATGGCGCTGGCCAGCGGCTTGGCCGCCCGCTCGCCGACCCACCGGCCGGCGATGTAGCTCTGCAGAATCATGTCGCCCCCCCGTCCGTCGTGTACGCCGGCCGATCCCCCGAGGGGACGCGAACCGGCTTGGTACGGCCCTGCGCCCGGTTCAGCATGGCGCTCACTTGATCAGCACCCAGCCGCCATCCTTGATCTGCACCATCACGCGGGCGCGCTGGTCCAGGCCGAGGTGGTCGTTCGCGGACATGTTGAACACGCCATGCGCACCGGCCACGTTCTTCACGTTCTCCAGCGCGTCACGCAGCGCGGCGCGGAAGGCCGGCGTTCCCGGCTGCGCCTTCTTCAGCGCCTCGGGTGCGGCAGCGGCCAGCAGCAGGCCGGCATCCCAGGCATGGCCGCCGAAGGTCGACACGCTGCCCTTGCCATGCGCAGCCTCGTACTTCGCGATGTAGTCCTGGGCACTCTTCCTCACCGGATGGTCGGCCGGCAACTGCGCCGCCACCAGCACCGGGCCGGAGGGCAGCAGCGTGCCTTCCACGTCCTTGCCGCCGACGCGCAGGAAGTCGTTGTTGGCCACGCCGTGCGTCTGGTAGATCTTGCCGGCGTAGCCCCGCTCCTTGAGAGCCTTCTGCGGCAGCGCGGCGGGCGTGCCCGAGCCGGCGATGAGGATGGCATCGGGCCGGGCGGCGACGAGCTTGAGCACCTGGCCGGTCACTGATGTGTCCGTGCGGTTGTAGCGTTCGCTGGCAACGACGTTGAGCTTCTTGGTCGCGGCGATCTTGTTGAACTCGCCCCACCAGCCCTCGCCGTAGGCATCGGCAAAGCCGATGAAGCCGGCCGTCTTGATGCCGTTGTCCACCATGTGCGTGACGATGGCCAGGGCCATCATGATGTCGTTCTGCGGCGTCTTGAACACCCAGCGCTTCTTCGCGTCGATGGGCTCGACGATACGGGCCGAGGCGGCCATCGAGATCATCGGCGTGCCGCTCTCGGACACCGCGTCGATCATCGCCAGCGAGTTGGGCGTGACGGTCGAGCCGATGATGATGTCGACCTTGTTCTCGGTGATGAACTTGCGCGTGTTGGCCACGGCGGTGGTCGTGTCGGAGGCGTCATCCAGCACGATGTAGTTGACCTTCTGGCCGCCGAGGGTGGTGGGCATCAGCGCGACGGTGTTCTTCTCCGGGATGCCGAGTGATGCGGCCGGACCGGTGGCCGACACGGTGACGCCGACATTGATGTCCGCCTGGGCGGTCAGGCAGAGCGTGGCCGCCAGGGCCAGGGCGAGTTGCTTGAATTGCTTCATGGGGTCGTCTCCTCGTGGTTATGAATAAGAGCGGGCTGTGGCGCATGGACCGCGCCGAGACCGCCGAAGAACAGGTCGCTGACCAGAGCTGCGAGCGCATCGTGAGACAGCTCGCCATCCGGCCGCAGCCAGGTGAAGGTCCAGTTGATCATGCCAAAGAGCAGCATGGTGAGCGGCTTATGCAGCCTGGCGTCCTGAAGTTCGGGGCGCACCTGCGACAGCGCCGCAGCGAACTCGTCGACAACGCGGCGCTCGATGTCGAGCAGGCGTTCGCGTTCAGGCCGGGCGAGGAACTTGATCTCGCTCGTCAGCACCTGGTGCTGCGCTTGCGCACCGGCATAGGCGCGAGTGAAGCGCTCGATGAGAGTGCGGAGCTGGGCGTCGGGCGGCAGCTGTTGTGCCTTTACTTCTTCGACGAGGGTCAGCAGCGCATGCACATGGCTGTCGCAGATCTGCGCGAGCAGGGCCTGCTTGTCCTGGAAGTAGTGATACAGCGTGGGCTTGGCGACGCCGCAGGCCTCGGCGACCTGGTTCATCGACGTGGCGGAGAAGCCTTGGTCGGCGAACAGCGAAGCGGCGGCGGTGAGGATGTCGGCGCGTTGGGCGTCGAAGGTGGGGGCGCGTTTGCGGGGCATGGTCAGCGGTGCGATGGCGAGTAAGGCTTGGCGCCCATGCCCATGCCGGGAGTTCGCCCCGGCGGGCGAGTCACTTTCTGGGCCGCCAGAAAGTAACCAAAGAGCTCCCCCCTGACCGCCCCGCCCCTTCGGGGTGCCCTGCGCTGCTCAGGCCTTGAGGCCCCACGCAGAACTCCCTTCGCTACGCTGCGGTCAAACAGCTGCGTGGAGTCAGTTCTTGATGCGTGCTTCGCACGCGGCCTCAAGGCCTTCCGCTGCTCGGCGGGGCTAAAAGGGGGCATACGAAATACGTCCACCGGACGGATTTCGGGCTTGGCT
>SEEY01000007.1 GCA_004211235.1 Rubrivivax sp. | reverse complement strand
GCGCAGCGGCGGGGCCGCGCCAGCTGTCGCGTGCGCGCCGCAGCCTGCAAATAGGAATAGTTCGCATTCGTGTTAGTATTTTCCCGTCGCCACCTCCTGATGCCGCGCCGTGAAGCCCGCTCTCGCCTATGCCGCCCCTTCGTCAGTTGCCGCGCCCGTGCCGCATCTGGCCTGGGCATCCCCGCGGCCTGAGCCACGGGCGGCCTATGCCGAGATGGCCCGCGCGCCGCGCAGCCGCCGGCTGCTGCTGGTCGGCATCGCGGCCTTGCATGTGCTCGGCTTGTGGGGCCTCAGCCACCTGCAGGACGTGAAGCGCACCGTCGCGCAGGTCGCGCCGGTGGTGGTGCGCCTGATCGCCCAGAGCGAGCCGCCCAAGCCGATGCCGACCACGCCCGCCGTGCTGCCCGACATGAAGGCCCCTTCGCTGACGCTCGTGGACCCACCGCTGATCGCCGTCGCCACGGCACCTGCGCCCTCGCTCGTCGTGGCGGCGCTGCCCCCGCCGCCGCCGGCACCTGCCGTGGTGCAGGCGGCGCCGGCGCCGGTTGTCGTCCCGGTCGTCGCGCCACCACCCGCACCGACGATCAAGCAGATCCCGGCCAGCGCCGTGCGCTATCTGAAGGAGCCGCGCTGGACGGTGCCGCTGATGTCGCGGCGGCTGCGTGAGTCCGGCATCGTGCAACTGCGCGTCGTCGTGGACGCCCGCGGCCTGCCGCGCGAGATCACGCTGGCCAAGTCCTCCGGCTTCGCCCGCCTGGACGCGCAGGCACTGGAAGACATGCGCGGCGCCCGCTTCGTGCCGCAGACCGAGAACGGTCAACCCGTCGAGTGGGAAGTCATCACGCCGCTGTCCTACGAAATCGACCGCTGACCCGGTTCCCTTTTCCCCCCAACCAGCCATGCCGTGGGCGGCTTGCGAAGCCGCCGTGGGCAAAGCCATGCCCATTCACGATCCGTCGGAGAAATCCATGTCCCGCAACAAACCCTCCAAACCCCCGGCCCGGCCGCTGATTCCCCTCGGTGCACTGGCCGCCGGCTTCGGCCTGGCCTCGGCCGCCCTGGCACAGACCACGCCGCCCAAGGAAGACACCGTGATGCCCACGGTGCGCATCAAGGCGAGCGCCGAGAAGCAGGGCAAGGACGACTACCAGGCCACCGAGACCCGCATCGGCAAGGGCAAGCAGGACATCCGCGACATCCCGCAGGCGCTGACCATCGTCACCGAGAAGCTGATGGACGACCGCAACTTCACCAACGTGAAGGAAGTGCTGAAGAACACCTCCGGCATCACCTTCCAGGCGGCCGAGGGCGGCGAGGAGGACATCAAGGTCCACGGCATCTCGCTGCAGAGCACCGGCGACATCTTCATCGACGGCATGCGCGACCCGGCCTTCTACGACCGCGACACCTTCTTCCTCGACCGGCTCGAGCTGCTGCGCGGTTCGGCCTCCCTGCTGTTCGGCCGCGGCTCGACTGGCGGCGCGGCCAACCAGGTGACCAAGCAGGCGGTGCTGGCCGACCAGAACCAGATCGATGTCTCCATCGGCAGCCATGCCGCCGTGCGGGCGGTGGCCGACTTCAACAAGCGCACCGGCGAGAACGCCGCGCTGCGCGTCAGCGCGATGGTCAACGAGGGCGACAGCAACGGCGCCGGCTCCAAGATCAGCAAGCGCGGCGTCGGCATCAACTACCGCTTCGGCATCGACGAGACCGATGAGTTCGGCGTCACCCTGTACGGCCTGCAGAACGACAACGGCATGAACTACGGCGTGCGCTGGATCCGCCAGAACCCGTCGGACCCGATCGCCAACCAGGTCAACACGAAGATGGACCCGGACGCCTATTACGGCCTGGGGAGCGACTTCAACAAGGGCACGGCCTATTTCGGCATGCTCACCCACACCCACCGCTTCGGCAAGGACACGGAGCTGGTGACCAAGGTGCGCGCCGCGAACTACAGCCGTGACCAGCGCGCCACGCTGTGGAATTTCGCGCCCGCCGCCCAGCAGCCGGGCGGCCAGCCGGTGTCGCTGGATACCTTGAGCCCTGCCACCGTCATCACGCGCGGCTTCCAGCCCAAGAAGCAGGACATGCAGACCGTGACGGCCCAGAGCGACCTGAGCAGCCGGTTCAAGGCGCTGGGCGTGGAGCACTATTTCCAGACCGGCGTCGACTTCGCCCACGAAAAGAAGCAGGTCTTCGCGCAGGTCACCGCCGCGCAGGGCGGCATCGTGCCGGCCCGGCCGAACACGACCGTCGGCACGCCCTACGACGGGGCCAGCATCGACGAGAGCCTGCGCAGCTACCGGGACAACA
This sequence comes from Rubrivivax sp., assembly GCA_004211235.1. The sequence continues at coordinate 17,468 of SEEY01000007.1, read as the reverse complement.
ACGCGTACACGTCGAAGGCCTACGGCGGCTATCTGCAGGACATGGTCACGCTGGCGCCGATGTGGAAGGTGCTCGCCGGCCTGCGCTACGACAACCTGACGGGCGACTACGACGCCTACACGCCCGCCTCCGCCACAGCCCTGAATCCGCTCACGGTCACGAGCTACCGGATGAAGGTGTCGGAGTGGAGCAAGCGCGCGGCCGTGCTGTTCCAGCCGAACGAGCAATGGTCCTTCCACCTGATGGGCGCCACGTCCTTCAACACCTCCGGCGACGCCTACTCGCTGAGCGCGGCCAATGTGGACATCCCGCCGGAGGAGTCGCTCAACGTCGAGCTGGGCGCCAAGTGGGACAGCGCCGACGGCAAGCTGAGCGTGCGTGCCAGCGCCTTCCGCAACACCAAGCTGCACGAGCGCAACACCGACCCGCTGAGCAGCGTGGTGACGCTGTCCGGCAAGCGCCATGCGGCGGGCCTGGACTTCGACATCGTCGGCCGCATCACGCCGCAGTGGGAAATCTTCGGCAACTTCACGTGGATGCCGGTGGCGAAGATCGACGTCTCCAGCGCCACCGGTGGCGAGCTGGAGGGCCAGCGCCCGTCGCTGTCGCCGCGCTACTCCGGCAGCCTGTGGACGGCCTACCAGGTGCTGCCCCAGTTGCGCCTGGGGCTGGGCGCGAACGCCCGCAGCGGCCAGACGCCCAACCGCAACCCGGCCGGCATCGTCGCGCCCAAGTTCATCACCGCCGACCTGATGGCCGAGTACACCGTCGTGCCGGAAACGCTGCAGTTCAAGCTCTACGTCAGCAACGTCGCCAACAAGACCTATGCTGACCAGCTCTACACGTCGTTCTACGTGCCGGGCACCGGCCGCGTGACGACGCTGACCGGCAGCTACAAGTTCTGACCCTGTTGAAGACCCGCGCCACGCCATGCTGCTCAAGATCCCGCAGATCCTCGATGCCGCCGGCGTGGCCCGCGCCCGCGAACTGCTGAAGGCTGCACCCTGGGCCGACGGCCGCGCGACCGCCGGCCGGCAGGCCGCGCAGGTCAAGAACAACCAGCAGCTTCAGCCGGGCACGGAGCAGCACCGCGAGCTGCAGGCGCTGGTGCTGCAGTCGCTGGAGAAGCACCCGCTGTTCTTCTCCGCCACGCTGCCCAAACGCGTGCTGCCGCCGCTGTTCAACCGCTACGCGGGTGCCGCCAACGCCTACGGCAGCCACGTCGACCAGGCCGTGCGATACCTGCCCGGCGGCCTGCAGCGCGTGCGCACCGACATCTCCTGCACGCTGTTCCTCAGCGACCCCGCTGACTACGACGGCGGCGAGCTGGTGATCGACACCACCTTCGGCGAGCAGCGCGTCAAGCTGGCGGCGGGCGACCTGGTCGTCTACCCCGGCACCAGCGTGCACCGCGTCGAGCCGGTCACGCGCGGCGAGCGGCTGGCCAGCTTCTTCTGGATCGAGAGCATGGTGCGCGCCGACGAGCAGCGCCGCCTGCTTTACGAGATGGACATGAGCCTGATGCAGCTGCGACAGACGATCAGCGAAACGCCCGAGCTCGTGCAGCTGACCGGCACGTATCACAACCTCCTGCGCATGTGGGCCGACACGTGACCGCGCCTGCCATCGAAGCCCTGCCGGAGGGCTTGGCCAACCTGGCCGACTTCGAATCCCACGCCAAGCCGCGTGTTACCGACAACGCCTGGGCCTATCTGAACGGCGGCGCGGCCGACGAGCTGACGCTGCGGGCCAACCGCGCCGCGTGGGACGCCATCCCGCTGCACCCCCGGGTGCTGCGCGACCTGGCCGGCGGCCACACGCGCGTGACGCTGCTCGGCCGCGAGCTGCTGCACCCCGTGCTGCTGGCGCCAATCGCCTACCAGCGCCTCTTCCATGCCGACGGCGAAGTGGCCATCGCGCATGCCGCCGCGGCGCAGGGTGCCGGCGTCATCCTCAGCGCCCAGGCCAGCGTGGCAATGGAAGAAGTCGCCGCGCCCATGCTGGCCGACCCGACCGCCGGCCCGCTGTGGTTCCAGCTCTACTGGCGCGACGACCGCGACTTCATGCGCGCACTGCTCCGGCGCGTCGAGGCCGCCGGCTACCAGGCCCTCGTGCTGACCGTCGACGCGCCGGTGCACGGCGCCCGCGACCGCGAGCGCCGCGTCGGCTTCAAGCTGCCGGCCGACATCCGTGCCGTGAACCTCGGCGGCCTGAAGAAGCCGCTGGACCTGCAGCCCGGGCAGAGCGCGCTCTTCGACGGCCTGATGGCGCGCGCCGCCACGTGGCGCGAGGTCGACTGGCTGCGTGCTGAAAGCCGCCTCCCGCTGCTGCTCAAGGGCGTCACGCATGTCGACGACGCGCGCGAGGCGCTGGCCCGCGGCGTCCATGGCCTCATCGTCTCCAACCACGGCGGCCGCACGCTCGACACCGTCCCGGCCACCGCCACGCTGCTGCCGCCGCTGCGCGCCGCGCTCGGCCCCGACGTGCCGCTGCTCGTTGACGGTGGCATCCGCCGCGGCACCGACGTGCTCAAGGCCATCGCGCTGGGCGCCAACGCCGTGCTGCTCGGCCGCCCCTACGTGCACGCGCTCGCGGCCAGCGGCGCGCTCGGCGTGGCGCACGCACTGCGCTTGCTGCGCGACGAACTCGAGATCGCCATGGCGCTGTCCGGCTGCAAGACTCTCGCCGACGCCGGCCCCGCGCTGCTGCGGCCCGGCACACTTTCCTGACCCTCCTGCAAGGACTCCCTCATGAAACGACTCCTCACCGCCCTCGCCCTCGCCGCCGTCGCCGGCGCAAGCTTCGCCCACGGCAACGTCTCCTGCCCCGCCCTGCCCAAGGAAGAAAAGAAGGGCCAGATGGACCTGCAAAAGAAGCTCGAAGGCGAAGGCTGGAAGGTGCGCAAGGTCCAGAACTACAACGGCTGCTACGAGGTCTATGGCTTCGACGGCGACGGCAAGAAGGCCGAGGCCTTCTTCAACCCCAAGACCTTCGAGCGCGTCTGGCCGGAAGGCGAGCAGCCCGCCGCCGACAAGAAGTAGCCCGTGCGGATCTGCGTCTGGGACGCGCTCGTGCGCGTGCTGCACTGGACGCTGGCTGCGGCCGTGGCCACCTGCTGGATCAGCGGCCACTGGCCGCCGCGCCACTTCGACGACTGGCACCACACGGCGGGCTACGTGGCCGCCGGGGCCGTCACGCTGCGCCTCATCTGGGGTTTCGCCGCCGGGCCGGGTGCCCGGTACGCGCGCCTGGCCCAGTTCGTGCGCGGCCCGCGCGCCGTGCTCGCGTATGCGCGTTCGCTGCGCTCCGGCCAGGAGCGGCGATACCTCGGGCATAACCCCCTGGGCGGATGGATGGTGCTGGCGCTGTGGGGCACGGCTGCGGCGCTGAGCCTGAGCGGATGGCTCTACACGACCGATTGGCTGTGGGGCTATGAGTGGCTGTCGGACCTGCATGCGTGGCTGGCCTGGGGCCTTTTGACGCTGGTCGTCGGCCACCTCGGCGGCGTTGCGTTGACGAGCTGGCGGCACCGCGAGAACCTCGTCGCGGCGATGTTCAGCGGCAGGAAGCGCGCAGCCGATGGCGACGACATTTGCTGACACTCGGGCCCGCAGAACCCAGGACTGATGCGGCCCCGCGACAGGCGAGGGCCGAAAGGCCCGATTTCATGGGCCACTGCGGGTCATCCCCTCTATGAAAGCCTTCTATTCCCCCGGGGAGCGCAGTACCATCGCCGCCGCAGGGTGCTAGCGAGTATTGAAGGTCTACTGGGCCTTCACCCACGCCCGGCACATCAACAACTTTTGATGGAGTGAATCGACATGGCAACTGCGAAGAAGGCCGCGCCCGCGAAGAAGGCTGCGGCACCGGCGAAGAAGGCGGCTCCGGCCAAGAAGGCGGCAGCGCCCGCGAAGAAGGCTGCGGCCCCGGCCAAGAAGGCCGCGGCACCGGCTGCGAAGAAGGCAGCTGCGCCGGCCAAGAAGGCCGCTGCACCCGCCAAGAAGCGCACGCCCAACGCCGCCTTCATGAAGGCGCTGACCCCCAGCGCGGCCCTGGCCGCCATCGTCGGCGCAGCCCCGCTGCCGCGCACCGACGTGACCAAGAAGGTCTGGGAGTACATCAAGAAGAACAAGCTGCAGGACGAGTTGTCCAAGCGCGTCATCAACGCCGACGCCAAGCTGAAGGAAATCTTCGGCAAGGCCAAGGCCGACATGTTCGAGATGACCAAGCTGATCAACAGCCACCTGAAGTGAAGCGGCGCCGCGCACGCCGCGGCACCCTCAGCAAAAGCCCGGCAGTGCCGGGCTTTTTTTTGCGCGGCGCATTGCCGCAGCCGCTGCCAGCCGGCGAGCCTGCGGCTAGGCCAGCAGCGTTCTGAGGCCGGCCTGCAGGCGCGGCACGTCGATGGGCTTGAGCCAGTAGTCGCTGAACCCCGCGGTCCGCGCGGCGCGCACCGTCTCGCCGGGGTTGTCGGCCGACAGCGCGACCCAGGGCACGCCCGCCAGCTTCGCCGACAGCGCGGCATCCGCATTGAAGCGCGCCCGCAGCTCCAGCCCCGTCATGTCGGGCAGGTTCATGTCCACGAGCAGCAGGTCGGGCCGGCACTCCGCCAGGGCCTCCAGCGCCTCGGCACCGGTCTCGGCGCAGCGCAGCTGCCAGTCCGGCAGCATCCGGAACACCTCCTCCATCAGGATCAGGTGGATACGGTCGTCTTCGACGTAAAGCACCAGCGGCGCGGCGCGGTCGGGCATGGCGGAAAAAGGGGGGGACGGCTACAGCGGGTCGGCAGGGTAGCAGCAATGCCCCACACCCCGGACCGCCTGGCGGCGCAATCGTTTCAGGTATTCGCGTGATATTTCGCACCTGCGCGGCACCCCTCGCCTCGAGGGTCCGCCAGAGTGCAAACGCGGCGCTTCCCTAACATCTCCGTCAAGCGCCCTGAGTCGGGCGCGCCCCGTCTTCACAGCGCTTCCGATGTCCTTGATCGCCACCTTCGCCCTCGCCGTTTCCGCCGGCTCCACGCTGCCCCAATGCAGCTGGGACCGCCCCGGCGTCAACCCCTTCATGGGCGACGTGGTGGCCGCCGTGGACCGCTACCGGGACATCCCCGCCGCCACGCGCGACAAGCTCATGGCGCGCATGAAGGCGCGCAGCTACGACGACATCGCCCTCATCGAGCGCGACACCATCAAGGGCCAGGCGACCTACGCGCCCGAGATCAGCGACATGCACTTCGGCCCCGGCGCCGTCTGCACGACGGTGACCCGCGCGAAGTGGACGGCCCGCACGCAGGAGCGCGGCCTCGTCTACTGCGAGGATGGCCAGTGCATCCTCGTGCCCACCGTCTGCCGCAACGTCAGCCGCATCCGCCGCCTGGAGTCGAAGCCGGCGGCCGTGGCGCCCTCCGGCGCCGACAACACCGCTTCGGCCACGCGTGAAGCCGATGACATGACGGCACCGCTGGAGTTCGAGGCGCCCGGCGCGGGCCCGATGTCGGCTGCGGCGCCGGACAGCTTTGCGAGCCGCTCCGGCGCCTCGTCCCTCGGCGATGGCGGTGCCGGCCAGGGCGGCAGCTTTGCCGGCCTGGGCGGCGGTGCCGCCGCTGGCTCTGTCCCGAGCGGGGGCGGCAGCCTGCCCGGCCTCATCAACCTCCCCATGCCGACCCTGCCGCCGGGCACGGTCCGCACGGCCGAGTCACCCGAACTGCCGGGCGGACTGCCCGGCATTGCGCCGGCCGTGCCGGAACCCGCCAGCTGGGCCCTGCTCGCCGTGGGCCTGCTGGCCATCAGCCATCGCGCCCGGCGCAGCCGCCCGAGCGTCAAGGCATGACCCGGCGCCTGCGGATCAACGCCTGAGCAGCGGCGCCAGGTAGCGCCCCGTGTGGCTGGCCTCGCAGGCCGCCACGTCTTCCGGCGTGCCGGCCACCAGCAGCCGGCCGCCGCCCGCGCCGCCTTCCGGGCCCATGTCGATGAGCCAGTCGGCCGTCTTGATGACGTCCAGGTTGTGCTCGATGACGACGATGGTGTTGCCCGCGTCGCGCAGCTGATGCAGCACCTTGAGCAGCAGGGCGATGTCGGCGAAGTGCAGGCCGGTGGTAGGTTCGTCCAGGATGTAGAGCGTGCGGCCGGTGTCGCGCTTGCTCAGCTCCAGTGCCAGCTTGACGCGCTGCGCCTCGCCGCCGGACAGGGTCGTCGCGCTCTGGCCCAGCTTCACATAGCCCAGGCCCACGTCGAGCAGCGTCTGCAGCTTGCGCGCGAGTGCCGGCACGGCGTTGAACAGCTCGTGGGCGGCCTCCACCGTCATGTTCAGCACGTCGGTGATGTTCTTGCCCTTGTAGAGCACCTCCAGCGTCTCGCGGTTGTAGCGCTTGCCGAAGCAGACATCGCAGGGCACGTAGACGTCGGGCAGGAAGTGCATCTCCACCTTCAGCACGCCGTCGCCCTGGCAGGCTTCGCAGCGGCCGCCGGCGACGTTGAAGCTGAAGCGCCCCGGCCCGTAGCCGCGTTCGCGCGCCGTGTTCATCTCTGCGAACAGCTCGCGGATGGGCGTGAACAGGCCGGTGTAGGTCGCCGGGTTGGAACGCGGCGTGCGGCCGATGGGCGACTGGTCGACGTTGATGACCTTGTCGAACGCGTCCAGGCCCTCGATCTCGTCGTAGGGAGCGGGGTCGGCGTGGCTGTTGTAGAGCTTCTTGGAGACGGCGGCGTAGAGCGTGTCGTTGACCAGCGTGCTCTTGCCGGAGCCCGACACGCCAGTCACGCAGGTCAGCACGCCGACGGGGATGTCGACGGTCACGCCCTTCAGGTTGTTGCCGCGCGCGTTGACGATGCGCAGCTTCTGCTCGCTGGCCGCCTTGTGGCGCTCGGTCGGCACCTCGATGCGGGCCGCGCCGCTGAGGTAGCGGCCGGTTAGCGAGTTCGGGTCGGCGGCCACCTGCTCGGGCGTGCCCTGCGACATGATCTGGCCGCCGTGCACGCCGGCGCCGGGGCCGAGGTCGAGCACCCAGTCGGCGGCGCGGATGGCGTCCTCGTCGTGCTCCACGACGAGCACCGAGTTGCCGAGGTCACGCAGGCGCCGCAGCGTGGCGATGAGGCGGTCGTTGTCGCGCTGGTGCAGGCCGATGCTGGGCTCGTCGAGCACGTACATGACGCCCGTCAGGCCCGAGCCGATCTGCGAGGCCAGGCGGATGCGCTGCGCCTCGCCGCCGGACAGCGTGTCGGCGCTGCGGTCCAGGCTCAGGTAGTTCAGGCCCACGTCGTTCAGGAAGCGCAGCCGCGACGCGATCTCGCGCACGACCTTGTCGCCGATGTCGGCCTTGTTGCCCTTGAGCTTCAGCCCTTCGAAATAGTCCAGGCACTCGCGCAGCGTCGAGTGCTCGACCTCGTAGATCGGGCGGCCCCTGACGCCGGGCGGTGCATCAGCGGGCTGCAGCACGACGTGGCGGGCCTCAAGCCGCAGGCGCGAACCTTCGCAGGCCGTGCAGGGCTTGGCGGCCATGTAGCGCGCCAGGTCCTCGCGCACGGCCGCGGAGTCGGTCTCCTTGAAGCGCCGCTGCAGGTTGGCCAGGATGCCTTCGAACGGATGCTGGCGCTTGACGGAGCGCTTCTTGCCGGCGGCGGTTTCGGCCTGGTAGACGAAGCTGATGTCCTCGTCGCCGGAGCCGCGCAGCAGCACCTCCTGCGCGGCTGGCGGCAGGCTCTCCCACGGCGCCTCGACGTCGAACTTGTAGTGGGACGCGACCGACTCCAGCAGCGAGAAGGTGTACGGGTTGCGGCGGTCCCAACCTTTCACGGCGCCACTGGCGAGTGACAGCGTCGGGAAGGCGACGACGCGCTCCGGGTCGAACACCGTCACCTGGCCCAGGCCCTCGCAGCTCGGGCAGGCGCCCACCGGCGAGTTGAACGAGAACAGGCGCGGCTCCAGCTCGGGCAGCGAATACGAGCAGATCGGGCAGGCGAATTTGCTGGAGAACAGCGTGGTGTGGTCGCTGTCCATGTTCAGCACCAGCGCCCGGCCATCGGCCTGGCGCAGCGCCGCCTCGAAGCTCTCGGCCAGTCGCTGGCGCAACTGGTCGTGCGAATCGGCGCGCAGCTTGACACGGTCGATGACGACGTCGATGTCGTGCTTCTCGGCCTTCTTCAGCGCCGGGATCTCGGGCGCCTCCACCGTCGCGCCGTCGATCCGGAAGCGCACATAGCCCTGGGCCTGCAGTTCCTGGAACAGCTCGACGAACTCGCCCTTGCGGTCGCGCACCACCGGCGCCAGCAGCATCAGCTTGGACTCGTCCGGCATGGCGAGCACCGCGTCCACCATCTGGCTGACGGACTGCGCCTCCAGCGGCAAATTGTGGTTGGGGCAGAAGGGCGTGCCGGCGCGGGCGTAGAGCAGGCGCAGGTAGTCATGGATCTCGGTGACCGTGCCGACCGTCGACCGCGGGTTGTGCGAGGTGGCCTTCTGCTCGATGGAGATGGCCGGCGACAGGCCCTCGATGACGTCCACGTCGGGCTTGTCCATCAGCTGCAGGAACTGCCGCGCATAGCTGGACAGGCTTTCGACATAGCGCCGCTGCCCTTCGGCATAGAGCGTGTCGAAGGCCAGCGACGACTTGCCCGAGCCGGACAACCCGGTGATGACGACCAGCGCATGGCGCGGCAGGTCGACGTCGATGTTCTTCAGGTTATGGGTGCGCGCACCGCGCACACGGATGAATTTCGATTCAGGAAGCGCCATGGAAGTTTTCACAATCGAACCGGCCATGATAGGTGGCAACAATCCGGCGCCACAAACCACAGAAGGAAGGTCTCATGAGGACTCGCCGGTACACCCTGCTCGTCACGCTCACCACGGCGCTGGCCGGCACGCTGGGTTGCGCCACGGCCACCGCCGCCGAGCCGCCGCCTGTCAACGCCTTCTTCAAGCGTCCGCAGGTGCGCGAGCCGCGGCTGAGCCCGAGCGGCCGCTACCTGGCCATCCAGTCCGCGGGCCGCAACGACCGCATGGTGCTGGCCGTGCTCGACCTGCAGACGATGGAAGCGCCCAAGGTCCTGGCGGGCTTCGCCAATGCCGACATCGCCGAGCACCGATGGGTCGACGAGGAAAGGCTGGTGTTCGAGATCTCCAACTCGCCCGACGGCACGACCCAGGTCGACGCCGAGGGCCTGTGGGGCGTGAACCGCGACGGCAGCGGCTTCCGCCAGCTGATCAACACGGTCTATGCCGCGTCATCGAGCACCGGCACCCACATGATTGACCGCCGGCTGGAGATCAACTGGACGCTGCTGACGGTGCCGCAGGACGGCAGCGGAGAAGTCATCGTGATGCGCCGACGGTGGGAATCCGACCCGGAAAGCACTAGCCTGTCGATTGCCCGGCTGGACACGCGGACCGGTTTGACGAAGAGCGTGAACCTCGGCATCCCCGACTACGTCTCGCGTTGGCTGCTGGACTGGCGCGGGGATCCGTACGCCATCGAGACCTTCCGCGCCGGCAGGAGCCAATTCCTCAGGCGCGATGCACAGGGCCGCTGGCAGCCCTGGTTCGAGGATGACGGCTACAGCCGCAGCCACGCCCTGCCGGCCTGGGTCGGGCCGGATGGCCAGATCCTGGGCACGCAGAGCCACCGCGGCTATTCAGCACTGTTCCAGCTCGACCCGGTGACCGGCGTCGAAGGCAAGGAGCCCATCGTCACGACGCCCGGCTACGACTATGACGGCCACCTTGTCTTCGACCCGGACGCCCGCCGTCTGCTGGGTGTGCGCTTCGAGACCGATGCGCCCGGCACGGTCTGGCTCGACCCCGCGATGAAAGCGGTGCAGGCCGACATCGACGCCAAGCTGCCGGGCAGCGTCAACCTCATCGAGTGCAGCCGCTGCCTGAACGCGATGAACCTCATCGTCACGGCCCAATCCGACCAGGTCCCCGCCGAGTACTACCTCTACAAGCCCGCCGGCAAGCGCCTGGAGAAACTGGCGGCGGCGCCCGCCGAGCTGCCCGCCGACGCGATGGGCCAGCGCGACTACCACCGCATCAAGGCCCGCGACGGCCTGGAGCTGCCGGTGCTCGTCACGCAGCCGGCTGGCGGCCTCAAGGGCAAGGCGCCGGTCGTCGTGCTCGTGCACGGCGGCCCGACTGTGCGCGGCACGCACTGGGCCTGGGAGCGGGAGGCGCAGTTCCTCGCCAGCCGCGGCTATCTCGTGCTGGAGCCGGAGTTCCGTGGCAGCACCGGCTACGGCTGGAATCTCTTCCGCGCCGGCTGGAAGCAATGGGGCCTGGCCATGCAGGACGACCTTGCCGACACGCTGGCCTGGGCCGTCAAGCAGGGCTGGGCCGACCCGCAGCGCGCCTGCATCATGGGCGCCAGCTACGGCGGCTATGCGGCGCTGATGGGCGCCGTCACGCAGGGTGACCTCTTCAAGTGCGCTGTCAGCTGGGCAGGCGTCACCGACATCGGACTCATGAGCAGCGTCGCCTGGAGCGACGCGTCGGAAGAATGGAAACAGCACGGCATGAAGCGACTGGTGGCCGACCCGGCGACCGACGCCGAGCAGATGCGACGCACGTCACCGCTGCTGCGCGCCAAGGAGATCCGCATGCCGCTGCTGCTGGCCTACGGCGGCGCGGACCGCCGCGTGCCGGTCGTCCACGGTACCGACTTCAGGGCCGCGCTGCGCCCGGCGCAGGACGTGGAATGGGTGGCCTACCCGGACGAAGGCCACGGCTGGTTCAATGTGAAGACCAACGAGGACTTCTGGGGCCGGGTCGAGCGCTTCCTCGCAAGGAATATCGGCACCCCGCGCTGACGGCTCATCCGCGCCGCCTGCAGCTCACGGCCCGCGGGCGGCGACTCGTCGCAGCGACGTGGCGGCGCGGCGGGCCGATGCCGAAACTGCTTCCATCGACACAGCAATTCCGCTGTGAAAACCCCGAAGGAAGCACCATGAAGACCACCGTTCTGATCCAGGCCGCCGCTGTCGCCGCCTTCGCCTTCACCGCCTTCACGGCCAGCGCAGCACCGCAGCAAGTGCAGCAGCTGCCCCGCGTCGTCGTCACCGGCAAGTCCGTCAAGGAAGTCACCCAGCTGCCGCGCGTCGTCGTGACCGGTTACGCCGTGCGCGAAGTCGCCCAGGTTCAGCAACTGCCGCGCGTGACCATCAGCCTGCGCCGCGCTGCGTGACGATGCGTCAGACCTTCCCTCCACGAGCCGAGTCGCCGGCGCAGCGGGGCGATGCCCCGAACTGCGCCGCCGAGTCGGCTCTGTCTTGTTCCACGCGGTTTCATCTCTGAAAGACAATCGGGCTACTTCATCGGAGCCCGCTAGTGAAAGAAGAGCTGCGCAAACGAAGGTCCTGGCTGGACGGCTTCATGGCCTACCCCGCTCCGGCAGGCCTGAGCGAAAACCAGCTTCGCGACAACATCATCCTGCTGGACCAGGCCCTCTACGCCATGTGGAACCTGGGTGACAACCTGCTGTTCGGCTGGACGCCCGAGGCACGCGGGCTGCGCGCCATCGTCGCGCCCCACCCCATGCTGACCGAATTCGCCCTGGGCGACGGCAACCTGCCGCCGGCCGAGCTGACGCGGCGCGCGCGGCTGCTGGACAAGCTGCTGTCCAACCAGGAGCACCTGGACGCCCACGCCTTCGACGCCGTCAGCGCCGCCCTGGGCGTGACGCCGCGCTTCATCGAGCTGCCTTTCGCCCCCGAGAAGGGCCTGGGCCTGCCGCTGATCGCGGCCATCGCCGCGCGCTACGGCGTGCGCCTGGTGGAAGACCGCGCCGTCATCCTGTTCGACGCCGTCGGCTTCTCGCTGCTGACGCCGCTGCAGCAGGTGGTGCAGCTCAACAGCCTGTCCTGCTCGGTCAACGCGGCCTACGCCAAGCTGCTGGCCCAGGAAATCAACATCAACTTCGCCCGCACGACGACGGGCGACGGCTTCTACATCTGGAACCGCATGCGTGGCGTCGAGGCCAATGTGGAGCTGTACCAGCTGATGCAATTCATCCTGGCCGACAACGCGCTCGCCCAGGAGCGCGCCACGCGGCCGGAGTCGGTGCCGCGGCTGCGCGCCTGCTTCCATGTCGGCTCGCATTACGAGTTCTACCAGTCCGAGGGCCTGAACCCGACCTCGTTCAGCTACTTGGTGGGCCAGGTCACGATCGAGCTGGCACGCATGGTGGAAAACGCCCAGCCGGGGCAGATCCTGGTCGGGAAGTTCAACACGCTGATGCATGACGAGACCACCGGCGGCGACGTGCGCATCGACAGCCTGGACTTCGTCGAGCGCACGCGCGCACCGCTGCGCAGCCTCAACGGCCTGAAGCTGGCCGGCTCCGAGGTCGACGAGATCGCCTGCTACCTCACCGGCCGGCGCGACGAGACCGGCCTCTGGGGCATCAGCGAATACCAGATCGCCGACAAGCACGGGCTGATCCACCGCGTCTACAACGCCAAGATCAACATCCACCGGCGCAACGGCGAGCCCATCTACCTGGGCCTGCGCGAGGAAGACCTGCCGCCGGACGCGCCGCGCACCGTGGCGGACACCGACTTCCAGCCGATGCAAGCCTGAGCACGCCGGGGACAGCGCTGACCAGCCGCTAGGATGACCGGCGCAGTGACCGAGCTCCCGACCCCTTCCCCCACGCCCGTGGCTCCCGCGGCTTCCGCGGGCCAGCGTCGACTGCTGACGCTGCTGTTCGTCGACCTGAGCGGCTCCACCGCCATGGCCGAATGGATGGAGGCGGAGCATTACGCGGCCATGCTGGGCACCCTGCGCGCGGTGTACGAGCGCATCGTGCCGCACCACGGCGGCGTCATTGCGCGCATCCAGGGCGACGGCATGCTGGCCGTGTTCGGCCACCCCGAGGTGCGCGAGGACGACGGCCGCCGCGCCACCGACGCCGCGCTGGAGCTGCACAGCGCCGTGCGCGGCCTGCTGCCGCCCGGGCCGCGGCCGGCGCACTTTCGGGGCCTGACGCTGCACAGCGGCATTCATGCCGGCATCGTCCTCATCAACGAGGGCGACCAGATGCGCGGCCGCTTCGAGCTGCTCGGCAACGCGCCCAACATCGCCGCACGCCTGTCCGAGGCGGCCAAGGCCGACGAGATCATCGCCAGCGATGAGAGCCTGGGCCTGCAGAGCCAGTTCTTCGAGACCGGGCCGCGTTTCTCGCTGCAGCTGCGCGGCCGCGCGACGCCGCTGGGCGCCTACCGCGTGTTCGGCCGCGCCGCCGTGAGCCGGCGCTACGAGGCGAGCATGCGCCGCGGCCTGGCGCCCTTCGTCGGCCGCGAGGCGCCGATGGCGACGCTGCACACGGCCCTCGTGCGGGCGCTGGGTGGCCGCACGCTGTGGCTGGGGCTGCGCGCCGGCGCGGGCGTCGGCAAGACGCGGCTGACCGAGGAGTTCCTACGCCACGCGGCCGACCAGGCCGGCCAGATCTGCCGCCTGCACCGCGGCTACTGCGAGAGCTACCTCAGCGCCGAGCCGCTGCAGCCCTTCCTGCAGATGCTGCGCGCCATGGACGGCATGACCGACCCGCCGCCCGAGCTGGCCGCCGCCCAGCACAGCCCGCCGGCGCTGCGGGCCGACGCCCTGCTCGCGCTGCTGCTGGCGCTCGCCCGGCGCGAGGCCCAGCTCGTCTTCATCGACGACCTGCAGTGGGCCGACGACGCCTCGCTGCGCCTGCTGCACCGGCTGCGCACCATCGCCGCAGCGCAGAGCCTGCCGCTGCTGCTGCTCACGGCCAGCCGGCCCGAGCCCGCCCTGCCGGGCTCGCATGACGATGGCGCCCAGATCATCGAGCTGCCGCCGCTGACCGAGTGCGAATCGGCGCGCGCCGTGCAGCAGCTGCTGCCCAAGATGGACCCCTTCGTCGCCGCCGAGGTGCGCCGACATGCGGGCGGCAACCCGCTGTTCATCGAGGAGCTTTGTCACGCGGCGGCCGAGACCGGCGATGCCTTCATCGAGGGGCAGAGCAGCTCGGCCTGGCTGGCCGCGCTGGTCGAGTCCCGCGTCGGCCGCCTGCCGCCCGGGCAGGCGCAGCTGGTGCGGCTGGCCGCCGTCATCGGCAACGTCATCCCGGCCTGGCTGCTGCAGGCGCTGTCCGGCTACGGTGAGCAGCACCCGGACGTCCAGGCGCTGGCCGCGCAGGATTTCATCTTTCCCGACCAGAACCCCGGTCATCTGCGCTTCAAGCACGGCATCACGCGCGACGTCGTCTATTACGCCACCGGCCTGCACGAGCGCCAGGCGCTGCACCGCCGCATCAGCGCCGAACTGCTGGCCCGCGGCGGCGCGGAAGACCAGCTCCACGAGCAGCTCGCCTATCACGACGCCGCCGCCAACGACTGGCCGGCCGCGGCCCGCCACGCCGAGGCTGCCGGTGACCAGGCGCTGGTGGCCTCGGCGCTGGACCGCGCCAAGAAGCAGTTCCGCGCCGCACTCGCCGCGCTCGAGTTCCTGCCTGACGATGGCGGCGAAAGCCTGGCCCGCCGCCGCTGGATCAACATCGCCCAGCGCCTGGGCATGGCCTGCGTCTTCGACGCCTCGCAGGACGACCTGCGCGTGCTGCGCCACGCCGCCGCGCTCGCCGCGGCCGAGGGCGACGACAGCCTCATCGCCCGCACCGAATACTGGCTGGCCTACGTCGGCTACGCCCTCGGCGAAACGCGCGACAGCCTGCGCCATGCCCGCGCCGCCGTCGAGACCGCGCAGCGCTGCAACGACCAGGCGCTGCTGGCCCAACTGCCCGGCACCGTCGGCCAGCTGCAGGCTGCCGCGGCCAACTATGCCGAGGCCCTGCCCATGCTGGACCTCGCCATCGAGCGCCAGCGCAGCCGCGCGGTGAAGAGCGCCGCCAACCGCATCGGGCTGTCCTTCTCGCTGTGCTGCCGCGCCTACGTGCTGGGCGACCAGGGCCGCTTCGACGAAGCCCATGCGCTCATCGCCGAGGCGCTGGCTCCCTTCGACGGCAGCGGCCACGCGGTGGAGGCCAGCATCCAGGGCTGGCGCGCCGCCGTGCTGCTGTGGCAGGGCCGCTGGGCCGAGGGGCGCGCCGCGGCGCTGGCGGCCCACCGCGTCGGCGCCCAGGTGCGCAGCATGTTCACCTGCGCCATGGGCCACGCCGCCGCCGCCTACGGCGCATGGATGGAGCAGGCCGACCCGACGGCGCTGCAGCACGTGCTGGACGCCACCGCCTGGCTGGCACCGCGCGGCGGCGGCCTGTACAGCAGCTTCAACCACGGCTGGGCGGCCGAGATCCTGTCCACCCAGGGCCACGCCACGGCGGCGCGCCACCACATCGCGCTGGCGCTCAAGCGCGGCCGCCAGCACGACTGGATCGGCGGCGCGATGGCCTACCGCGCCGCGGCCCGGCTGGCCGGCCAGGTCGGCGACGTGGCGCAGGCGCGGCGCTACCTGGCCCTGGCACGCGGCGCCGGCGAGCAGCGCCAGTCGGACCACGAAGCCGCCGTGACGGCGCTGCTCGAAGCGCAGCTCAAGCTGGACGACGGCTGGCAGGCGGCGCTCGAGGTCGCGCGCGCCGAGTTCACGCGCATGGGCATGACCGGTTTCCTGGCCCGCGCCGACGCGCTTTCATGTTGAGAACCCCGCTCGACAGGCGCCCCTGATCCCACGCGGGTGCCCCGCCCGGCCGCACAGACTCCCTTGGCAGCTACCCCGGCCAGGCCGCCAGCGACGGCGCGGAGATGGCCATCCACTTTGTGCTGACCGACCCAGTGCCCAAGGACTGCGGCACCGGCACCAGTGGTAGGTTGGGGTGAACGAAGTGAACCCCAACGAAGGCGCCGCTCGCGTTGGGGTTCGCGTGGCTCACCCCAACCTACGGGCTTTCGTTCCTTGCCGCCACGTGGCTGCAGGCGGTGCTGGGGTTGCCATCCGTCATCATCAAATCGCGGTCCGGCTTCCCTTCAGACGTGGTCACGTTGGCGGTGGCGCTGCCTCTGCTCATCGCCTACCTGTACGCCCGGATGCTGAGAGGCAAATGAGTTGAAGGGAGCGGGTCTGCGGCGAGGTGCATCGCCGCCTCAAGGCCTCACACCGCCAACGCCACCACCGTCGGCGCCCCCGTGAACCGCATCACCCCGGCGTCCAGCACCGCCGCGACGACGCCCAGCATGACGCCCATGCCCATGCCGTAGCCGGAGCAGGCGTGCGGCGGCGGGCCGTTGGGGTCGGCGCGGTCGCCGCCGAAGGCGACGTGGTGGCGCAAAGGGTCCTGCTGCGTGGCCGAGCCCAGGCCGACGATGACCACGCGGCCGGGCTCGATGTCCACCGAGCCCAGCCGATGCGCCACGCGCGCCTTGCGCCAGACCTGGAAGGGCGTGGGGCGCTGATTGAGCGTCGCCACCATCGTCGGGCGCAGGCGCGCCACGGCCTCGGCGTAGGGGCGCTGGCTGGTCTGCGCATCCACAGGCACCTCGTGCCACAGCGTCTGCAGCTCCCAGAGCTTCTTCGTCTGCACCCAGGCGGCCAGCACGGTCAGCAGGTTGGCATGCGTGGTGGGCGGAAAGCCCAGCATGATGCCGGCCAGCGTGCGCGCGGGCAGGTCGGGCGTGGCGCCCGGCAGGCCTGAAGCGGCGGCGATGATCTTGGCGGCCAGGGGCGGCAGCTGCACGCCCGGCTCGGCGAGCCAGGCCTCGGTCGCGGCCAGGAAGCGCTGGCCGGCGGCGCGGCCCTCCTCCTTCACGGCCTCCGTCGGGTAGGGGCCGAACACATGGCGCGAGACCTTGAACAGGTCGCGCGGGCAACGCGGTGCCACCGCACCGTTCGGGTAGGCCTCGGCATGGAACTCGGTGCCCCAGATGCGCTTGCCGTCCGGCTGGCCGAACCAGGCGGTGCACAGCGCGGCGAGCACGCCTTCGCTGAGGCGCTCGAAGTCCAGCGGCGTGTCGGTGGGCAGGTCGCGCGGCTTCTGGCTGGCGGGGAAGGCGGCAAGCAGCGCGCGCGCCTCGGCCTTGAGCTTTTCCAGTCCCATCCGGGCGACCTTGTAGGCCGTGGCATAGCACTGCGCCTCGCTGTAGGCCTCGATGGCGGCGTTGATGGCCGGCGCCTGCTCGCGGTGGCCGCTGTCGTCGTCCAGGCCCAGAAAGCCGACGCCGATGGAGTCGTGCATGCGCTCGCCGTAGCCGCTGACGGAGTAACGGTCGGGCGCGTTCCGCAGCACCTCGCAGACGCGCTCGGCGGCGCCCACCAGCACGCCATAGGCCGTGTCGACGACGCCGCCCGGCTGCGCGCGCACCCAGGCCCAGGCCTGGTCACGCGTGGTGGTGTCTTCCAGCCACAGCTGCATCGCGGCCTTGTCCTGCAGGTCGGGCACGCGCTCGGGCACCGGCGTGGGCGCCGGCAGCGGCAGCGCCAGCTCGACGAGACCCGGCAGCGCCTTCAGTGCCGCAATGGACGGCACGAAGAAGTAGGCGCCCCACTGCAGCGTGACGAAGGGCTCGGGGCCG
>SEEY01000368.1 GCA_004211235.1 Rubrivivax sp. | reverse complement strand
GCCGACGCTGGCCGGCCACGCGCTGGAGATCCACCCGGCCCACAACGCCGACCCGCGCGCCCGCGCCGCGAGCTTTGACCGCACGACCGGCAGCTTCAGCGTGCCGGCCCGCACGGCCGTCGTCTTCGTCGTCCGTCCGGTCTCCAACTGAAAGCCACCGCCATGAACAAGAAGTTCCCACGTCTGGCCGCCGCAGCCGCCCTCGCCTTCTCTGCCCTCGCCGCGCAGGCCGTGCCCGTCGTCATCGACGTCACGGGCGCGCAGAGCATCAATCAGTTCGGCGAGGCCGGCAACACGGTCTGGCTCGTCGACGTCGGCGCCAACGCGGTGCTGAACTCGCTCGACTGGACCGTGACGCTCAGTGCCTTCGCGCCCAGCAGCCTGTCAGAGATGCAGCTCAGCTTCGGCAGCGCCGGCGGGCCAGCCCTCAACTTCGCGCCCGATGTCATCGATGGCTTCAGCGGCGCCGGCAGCTACACGGGCTCGTTCGACCTCACCGGACTGGGCATCGCCGCTGGCGCCGACGGCAAACTGCGCCTCGAGTTCAACGAGTCCTTCATGGATCCCGAGCGCCTGGGCCTTGCCGACGGCGAATGGGTCAGCGGCAAGCTGACCTTCGACGTGACGGCCGCCGCCGTGCCCGAACCGGCCAGTGCGACTCTGGCGCTGCTGGGCCTGGGCCTCATCGCAGGAGCGCGACGCCTGCGCCGCAGCTGACAGGGGCGGTCGCCGACGCAAGACGCGTGGTGACTCCTCGGGCTGACTCAGCCGCCCGCCTGCATGCGCCCGACCACGTCGCGCACCTCGGCCAGCAGCGCCGGCACATCGATGGTCGTCGGCTGGCGCTCCTTCAGCACCTGGCGGCCGCCGATCCACACGTTGCTGACGTGCTCACGGCCGGCCACATAGACGAGCTGTGCGGCAGCGTTGTAGACGGGCTGGCATTCCAGGCTGTCCAGCGACACGGCCACCACGTCGGCCAGCTTGCCGACTTCCAGCGACCCCAGGTCGTCGCCACGGCCCATGGCCTTGGCCGCGCGGATGGTGGCCATCTCCAACGCCGTGCGCGCGGAGGCGACCGTCGGGTCACCACTGATGCCCTTGGCCAGCAGCGCGGCCGAGCGGATCTCGCCGAACATGTCGAGGCGGTTGTTGGATGCGGCGCCATCGGTGCCGAGGATGGTGTTGACGCCCGCCGCTTCCAGCGCCTTCAGCGGCATCACCCCGGACGCCAGCTTGAGGTTGGAGTTGGGGTTGTGCACCAGATGCACGCCCTTCCTCGCCATCAGCTCGATCTCGGCCTCGTTGAGGTGGACCATGTGCACGGCGACCATGCGCTCGCTGAACAGGCCCAGCTTGTCCAGCCGCTCGATGGGCCGCACGCCATGCGCCTTGATGCCGTCCTCGACCTCGCCCGCCGTCTCGTGGATGTGGCAGTGCATCTGGATGTCGAGCTTCTCGGCCAGGTCGCGCAGCTTGATGAAGGTGTCGTCCGAGACCGTGTAGGGCGCGTGCGGCGCGCTGGTCCAATCAAGCAAGCTCTCGCCCTTGTACTGCTCGTAGGCGGCGATGCCCTTGGCGATGTAATCGTCGGGGCCCGACGCATAGCCAGTGGGGAAATCAATGACGTTCATCGACACGGCGGCGCGTACGCCTGAGTCCACGGCGGCGCGGGCCATCGCGGTCGGGAAGAAGTACATGTCGTTGATGTAGGTCGTGCCGCTGCGCAGGCCTTCCGCGGCCGCGAGCCTGGAGCCGAGGTAGGTCCATGCCTCGCTGACCCACTTCTTCTCCAGCGGCCAGATGTGGTTCTGCAGCCAGTCCATCAGCGGCACGTCGTCGGCAACGCCGCGCAGCAGCGTCATGGCCGAGTGGGCATGGCCGTTGATGAGCCCGGGGATCAGGATCTGCTCGGGCAGCTCGACGCGCTGCGCCTGCGGATACCGGGCAATCAGGTCGGCACGGGGGCCGAGGGCCGCGATGCGCTCACCGTCCATCAGCAGCGCGTGGTCTTCCAGCGTGTCTTCGCCGGCCTTCATCGTCAGCAGCCAGCGGGGCAGCAACAGGGTCTGGGACATGTCTCGTTCTCCTTGTGGGATCAGTTCTTGAGCAGTTGCTCGACCTCGTCACGGCGCGGCATTGCATCCTGCACGCCCGGGCGCGACACGGCGATGGCGGCAGCCGCCTGCGCAAAGGCCAGGGCGCTGTCGATGGCTTGACCTTCGGCGAAGGCCGTGACGAGGGCCCCGACGAGGGTGTCGCCGGCGCCGACCGTGTCGACCGCCTTCACGCGCCGCGCCGGCACCCGGCGAACGCCTTGCGCGTCAACCCAGCACAGGCCGTCGGCACCCAGTGACACGAGCACAGCCGCCGGGCCCTTGGCGCGCAAGGCCTCGGCCAGCGCCTCGGGCGCGGCAGCGCCGCCACCCAGCGTCGTGACGAGCGCCTGCGCTTCGAGCTCGTTGACGACGAGCAGGTCCACCAGGGGCAGCAGGGATTCGCAGCCCGGGCGGTAGGGCGCGGCGTTCAGCAGTGTCTTCACGCCGGCCGCCCGGGCACGCTCGAAGGCGCGCGCAATGCTCGGCAGCGGCAGCTCCTGCTGAGCGATGAGCCAGCGCAGACCCGTCAGCGGCAGCGCCTCCACCTGCTCCAGGGGCAGCACGCCGTTGGAGCCGGCCACGGTGACGATCTGGTTCTCGGCATCCTCGGCGCCGACGACGATGAGGGCGACACCCGGCACCTCATCAGCCGGCTGAACGACGGCGCTGGTGTCGACGCCCTCGCTCCTGAGTTGCGCCACCATCGCCGCGCCGTTTTCCAGCAGCCCGACGCGGGCAGCCAGGGCCACGCGCGCGCCGAGGCGGGCCGCGGCCACCGCCTGGTTCGCACCCTTGCCGCCCAGGCAGGAGCCGAACCGCTGGCCCCGCAGCGTCTCGCCCGGCAGCGGCAGGCGCGGGGCGTGCACGATCAGGTCGCGGTTGACACTGCCCAGGACGAGGATTTCGGGTGCGGACACAAAGGTCTCCAGAAACGAGAAACCCCTCGGGAGACCGAGGGGTTCACGGCGAAGCGGTGGCAGGCCGCGGAGCGATCAGCGCTCGGCGATGGGCTTGACGTCGCGCGGAGCGGCGCCGACGAACAGCTGGCGCGGACGACCGATCTTGTACTCGGGGTCGCCAATCATCTCGTTGAGCTGCGCGATCCAGCCGACCGTGCGGGCCAGCGCGAAGATGGCGGTGAACAGCGGCACCGGGATGCCGATGGCGCGCTGCACGATGCCCGAGTAGAAGTCGACGTTCGGGTAGAGCTTGCGGGCAACGAAATACTCGTCTTCCAGCGCAATCTTTTCGAGCTTCATGGCCAGTTCGAACAGCGGGTCGTTCTCCAGGCCAAGTTCGCCCAGCACCTCGTGGCAGGTCTCGCGCATCAGCTTGGCGCGCGGGTCGTAGTTCTTGTAGACGCGGTGGCCGAAGCCCATCAGCTTGACGCCGGAGTTCTTGTCCTTGACCTTGCTGACGAACTCGCCGATGCGAGCCACGCCGCCCTGCTTCTGGATGTCGCCGAGCATGTTCAGGCAGGCCTCGTTGGCGCCGCCGTGCGCGGGGCCCCACAGGCAGGCCACGCCGGCGGCGATGGCCGCGAACGGGTTGGTGCCCGACGAGCCGCACAGGCGCACCGTCGACGTGGACGCGTTCTGCTCATGGTCGGCATGCAGCGTGAAGATGCGGTCCATCGCCCGAACGAGCACCGGATTCGGCTTGTAGTCCTCGCAGGGCGTGGCGAACATCATGCGCATGAAGTTGCCGGCGTAGCTCAGGTCGTTCTGCGGATAGATGTAGGGCTGGCCGATGGTGTACTTGTAGGCCATCGACACCAGCGTCGGCATCTTGGCGATCAGGCGGATGGCCGAGATCTCGCGGTGCTCGGGGTTATTGATGTCCGTGCTGTCGTGATAGAACGAAGACATCGCGCCCACCAGGCCCGTCATGACGGCCATCGGATGCGCGTCACGGCGGAAGCCGCGCAGGAAGAACTGCATCTGCTCGTTGACCATCGTGTGGTGCATCACACGGTCTTCGAAGTTGGCCTTTTCGGCGGCGTTCGGCAGTTCTCCGTACAGCAGCAGGTAGCAGGTCTCGAGGTAGTCGCAGTTCACCGCGAGCTGTTCGATGGGATAGCCGCGATAGAGCAGCTCGCCCTTGTCACCGTCGATGTAGGTGATCGTCGAGTTGCACGACGCCGTCGACAGGAAGCCGGGGTCGTAGGTGAACTTGCCGGTCTGCGCGTAGAGCTTGCGAATGTCGATGACATCCGGGCCGATGCTGCCCTTGTACAGGGGCAGTTCCATCGAGGGGCTGCCGTCTGAGAACGACAGGGTGGCTTTCACGTCGGACGGAGTCATGTTGGCAGTCCTTTGAGGCTTTGAAGGCTTGGAAATACGGATCAGGTACGCAGCTCGGCAAGAACTTTGTGCACCGCAGCAGTGTCGATTTCACCACTGGGCTCCTTGCGGCGCAGTAACAGGTCGAGAAGGTCGTTGTCGGCCAGGTCCATCAGCGCGGTGAGGCCGTCGGCCAGGGTCACGCTGATGCCGTCGGGATGGCGGTTGAAGAAGCGCTCAATCAGGATGTCGTTCTCGAGCAGGCCCCGACGGCAGCGCCAGCGCAGCTTGGACAGCGCGCGTTCGTCGATCAGGGCCGCCGCTTCTGTCATCGACATCAGACGGCGCGGCGCACCATCAGTTCCTTGATCTTGCCGATGGCCTTCGTGGGGTTCAGGCCCTTGGGGCAGAC
>SEEY01000367.1 GCA_004211235.1 Rubrivivax sp. | reverse complement strand
CGCCAACATCATGGAAAAGCTCAACGCCAACACCGTGGCGGATCTGCTCAAGATTGCCTTGGGCGCGACCGCCAAGGCTTGAGTTTCTGAATCACCCGAGAGGCCGCTGCTGAAGCGGCCTTTTTCTTTTTCAGTTGAGGACAGAGCGACTCGCTCCGCTCGGGCGGTCTGTCCCGCAAATTCACAGGACGCTCCTCATGACCGCCCAACTCATCGACGGCCTCGCCCTCGCCAAGCAACTGCGTGCTGAAGCCGCCACCCGCGCCGCCGCGCTGACCGCCAAAGGCCACCAGCCCGGCCTGGCCGTCGTCCTGGTCGGCGACAACCCCGCCAGCCAGGTCTATGTGCGCAACAAGGTCAAGGCCTGCGAGGAAGCCGGCATCCACTCGCGGCTGGAGAAGTACGACGCCACCATGACCGAGGCCGAGCTGCTGGCCCGCGTCGACGCGCTGAACAACGATCCGACGATCCACGGCATCCTGGTGCAACTGCCGCTGCCCAAGCACATCGATGACCACAAGGTCATCGAGTCCATCTCGCCGGCCAAGGACGTCGACGGCTTCCACATCGCCAGCGCCGGTGCGCTCGTCGTCGGCGAGGCGGGGTTCAAGGCCTGCACGCCCTACGGCTGCATGAAGATGCTGGAACACATCGGCATGAAGGACTTGAAGGGCAAGCACGCCGTCGTCATCGGCCGCAGCAACATCGTCGGCAAGCCGATGGCCCTGATGCTGCTGGCGGCCAACGCGACGGTGACGGTCTGCCACAGCGGCACGGCCGACCTCGGGGCCATGACGCGCCAGGCCGACGTCATCGTCGCCGCCGTCGGCAAGCGCAATGTGCTGACGGCCGACATGGTCAAGCCGGGCGCCGTCGTCATCGACGTGGGCATGAATCGCAACGACGAGGGCAAGCTCTGCGGCGACGTCGATTTCGACGGCGTCAGGGAGGTCGCCGGCTGGATCACCCCGGTGCCCGGTGGGGTCGGCCCGATGACGATTGCCATGTTGCTCGTGAATACGCTTGAATCGGCAGAACGCGCCGCAACCTCTGCCTGACATGACAAATCCCCTTCTCTCCACCGCCGCCCTGCCCGACTTCGCGGCGATCAAGCCTGAACACGTGCAGCCGGCCATCACCGAACTGCTGGCCGCCGCGCAAGCCGCGCTCGATGAGGCGACGAAGCCGGAAACGCCGGCCGACTACGACGTGCTCTCGGGCATCCTCGACACGGCCACCGAGCGCATGGGCACGGCCTGGGGCGCCGTCGGCCACCTCAACGCGGTGGCCGACACCCCCGCGCTGCGCGAGGCCTACAACGCGATGCTGCCCGTCGTCACCGAGTTCAGCACCGCCATGGGCGCCAACGAGGCGCTGTTCGCCAAGTACAAGGCGGTCGTTGCGGCCCAGGGCGAACGTTTAAGCGCGCCGCGCCAGCAGCTGCTCAAGCATGCGATCCGCGACTTCGTGCTGTCCGGCGCGGAGCTGCAGGGCGCCGCCCGCGAGCGCTATGCCGCCATCCAGGAGCGCAGCGCCGAACTGCAGCAGCAGTTCAGCGAGCACGTGCTGGACGCGACCGACGGCTGGAGCTATGTCGCCAGCGCCGACGAGCTGGCCGGCGTGCCGCAGGACGTGCTAGACGCCACCAAGCTGGACGACGGTGGCCACAAGATCACGCTGCACTTCCCGGTCTACCTGCCCGTCATGCAGTACGCCGAGAACCGCGACCTGCGCGAGAAGCTTTACCGCGCCTACGTGGCCCGCGCCAGTGAGACCGGCAAGCCCGAATGGGACAACACCGCCGCCATGCGCGAGATCGTCGCGCTGCGGCAGGAGGAGGCGCAGCTGCTCGGCTACGCCAACTTCGCCGACGTGTCGCTCGCGGCCAAGATGGCGTCCACGCCGGCCGAGGTGACGACCTTCCTCAGCGACCTCGCCCGGCGCGCACGGCCCTTCGCCGAGAAGGACCTGGCCGAGCTGCGCGAGTTCGCCAACGGCGCGCCGCTGGAGTCGTGGGACGTGTCGTACTGGAGCGAGAAGCTCAAGGAAGCGCGCTATGCCTTCAGCGACCAGACAGTGAAGCAGTACTTCACCGCGCCCAAGGTCGTCGGCGGCCTGTTCTCCATCATCGAGCGGCTGTTCGATGTGTCGATCTCCGAAGCCACGGCCTCGGTCTGGCACGACACGGTCAAGTTCTACGAAATGCGCCGCAACGGCCAGCTCATCGCGCAGTTCTACCTGGACCTCTACGCCCGCACCGGCAAGCGCCCCGGCGCCTGGATGGACCAGGTGCGCAGCCGCTGGCTCAAGCCCACGGGCGAACAGCAGACGCCTGTGGCCCTGCTGACCTGCAACTTTGCGCCGCCCGTCCTGGTCGCGGGGCCGTCCCAAGACCAGGAGCGCCCCCTTGGGGGGTCGGCGCCGGAGGCGCCTAGGGGGCTCAACGTCTACAAGCCGGCGCTGCTGACGCACGACGACGTCATCACCCTCTTCCACGAGTTCGGCCACGGCCTGCATCACATGCTGACGCAGGTGGACGACCTCGGCGTGTCGGGCATCTCGGGCGTCGAGTGGGATGCCGTCGAACTGCCCAGCCAATTCATGGAGAACTTCTGCTGGGAGTGGGACGTGCTGCAGCAGCTCACCGGCCATGTCGACAGCGGCGAGCCGCTGCCGCGCGAGCTGTTCGACAAGATGACCGCGGCCAAGAACTTCCAGAGCGGGCTGATGACGCTGCGCCAGATCGAGTTCTCGCTGTTCGACATGCGCCTGCATGCCGAGCCCGGCGCGGAGGCCGACGTGCAGCAGCTGCTGGACGCCGTGCGCGCCGAGGTCGCCGTGCTGATCCCGCCCGCCTTCAACCGTTTCCAGCACAGCTTCTCGCACATCTTCGCGGGCGGCTATGCGGCCGGCTACTACAGCTACAAGTGGGCCGAGCTGCTGAGCGCAGACGCCTGGAGCGCCTTCGAGGAAGAAGGCGTGTTCAACCCGACCACCGGCAGGCGCTTTCTGACCGAAGTGCTGGAGCAAGGCGGCGCGCGTGACGCCATCGACAACTTCAAGGCCTTCCGCGGCCGCGAGCCGACGATCGACGCGCTGCTGCGCCACCAGGGCATGAGCTGATGCGTTATGTCGCGCTGTGGCGCGGCATCAATGTCGGCAAGGCCAAGCGCCTGGCGATGGCCGACCTGAAGGCGCTGCTGGTCGAGTTGGGCGCGACGAACGTCAGCACGCTGCTGAACAGCGGCAACGCCGTCTTCGACCTGAAGAAGAAGCTCACCGCCGACAAGATCCGCGCAGCCGTGCTGGCCAAGCTGGGCGTCGACGCCGCCGTCATCCTGAAGACCGCCGACGAGTGGGCGGTGATGGCGGCAGAGCTGCCGATTCAGGAAGCCGACGACCCCAGCCGGCTGCTCGTCGCCGTCACTGCAGACGAGGCGTCGCTGAAAGCCGCAGTAGGCATCGTCGCCGACAGCGGCGAGCGCTTCGTCGTCACGACGCATGCGGCTTACCTCTGGTGCGGCAATGGCATCCTGGAAAGCCAGGCCGCCGTCGCGCTGCTGAAGCAGCTCGGCGCAAGCGGAACGACACGGAACTGGGCGACGGTGCAGAAGCTGAACGCGCTCGCCCAGGGCTGAGTCAGTCTTCGTCCAGCGTGTGCACGCGCATGCCGATGCCTTCGGCGTGCGGCACCTGCCATGGCGCACGGCCCAGCATGTGGCGGCCATCGCGCAAGCCCGCAGACCAGCGGGCGCGCAGCCGGGCGTCGCTGAAGTCGATGTCGCGCCAGGAATCCTCGCCATCCAGCGCGCGCATGACGAGGTGGACGACGTCGATGCGGGACTCGCAGCCCAGCGCCAGCAGCGCCTTCACGGCGGGGTTCGCCGCGGCCTTGGCATCGAGCTTCCTGCCGACCAGGCGCAGCGCGCGGCGCAGGTTCTGCATGCGTTCATGGTCGCCCAGGTGCTCGAGGATGCGGCTGGCGTACTGGATGTCCTTGTAGCGCGTCAGCACCTGGCCCATCGTCTGCGGCGCGGCCTCGCTGGCGTCCCACAGGTCGACCATGAAGCACAGCGTGTCGCGGCGCTCCGCGTCGTCCAGTACGACGTCCAGCGGCGTGTTGCTGTAGATGCCGCCGTCCCAGAAGGCCTCCTTGCCGATCTGTACCGGCGCAAAGCCCGGCGGCAGCGCGCCGCTGGCCATCACGTGCTCCGGCCCGATGCGGGTGTGGCCGTCCCGGTTGTCGAACAGCGCCAGCTCGCCGGTGCGCACGTTCACCGCGCACAGCGTCAGCCGCGTCTCGGCAGCAGCGATGCGTTTGAAATCCACCAGCTCGCGCAAGGTGTCGGCCAGCGGCGCGGTGTCGTAGTAGCTCAGCTCGGTCAGCGGCGCCCGGCGATTCATGTCCCAGCTCATGGGGCCGCGCGGCCTGAAGAAACCGGGGATGCCGCGGGTCAGCGTCTGCCAGGTCTGCAGGCCCTGCTGCCACAGCGCCGTCCAGGGGCTGGACGGCAGTTGCGGCGCGAAACCCTGTCGGGTTGTTGATGGCGCCGATGGAGGTGCCCACCAGCCAGTCCGGCGGCAGCGCGGCATCTTCCAGCGCCTCGACGAACCCGGCCTGGTAGGCCCCCAGGGCACCCCCGCCCTGGAACACATAGACGGTCTGGCGCGGGCGTCGGGTGGCCATCAGCCGAGCTGTGTGGAGTCGTCGCAGGGAACGGCCCGGAAGACGGGCAGCTGCTCGACCGCGGCGGCATGCGCCGCGACCTCCGGGAAGCCGGCTGAAACGCCTGGCAGCACGAACTGCGTGAAGCTCCAGGCCACGCCCACGGTGATGCCGGACTGCCTCAGGCCTGCTTCGCTCGCATCCAGTGGATGCGCGGCCAGCTCGGCATTGAGCTCGCCCCAGGCTGCATTCAATTGACCCGCGACCCGCTCGATCCACGGCTCATGGCGCTTCTCGGGAGGACGCAGGCCGCGCTCGTAGACGATCTGCGCCGTTTTCTCGCAGGCCGCGAGCGCCAGGCCGATCAGGCGCAGCTCGCCCGTCAGCTCGGCCGGCCCGTCGGGCATCAGGCTGCGGCCGGCGAGCGCCTCGGCGTAGATCAGCATCAGCGTCGAGTCCATCAGCACGCGGCCATCGCCGCAGATCAGCGTCGGTGCCTTGACCACCGGATTGATCCGCTGGAACTGGTCGAAGCCGCGGAACACGGACACGGCCGCATGTTCGAACGGCAAGCCGAGCAACCGCATCGAGATCGCGACGCGGCGCACGAAGGGCGAGTCCAGCATGCCGATGAGCTTCATGGGCCGTCCTTGCCGGCCCTGGCTTGCGGCCGGGGGACGCCGCTGTCCTGCAGCAGCCGGTCCAGGACTTCCCTGCCCTGACGGCGTTCGACCTCGGCCAGCATCGCCCGGTTGTAGCCCTCCGCATAGGCCTGCGTCAGCGGCGTGGCCGCCTCGGCCTTGCCGATCCAAGTGACGCCGTAATGCTGCTTCAGGCGCTGCGCCTTGGCCGGCGAATGGCCGAAGCCGCGCAACTGCAGCAGACCGGCCTCGATGTCAGCCTTGGCCTTGGCCTCGCCCCGCTCTTCCATGGCCACCGGGTTGCCGATGCTCAGGTCGATGGTGCCGATCAATTGCCGCTCAGGCTTGACCTCGGCCGGCTGCACCCGGAACCGTTCGAAGAGGCCGAACACGATGGCCGCCGCCGCCAGGGCGCACACCACCGCGACGACGCGGATGCGCGTCTGTGACCGGCGCCAGCCCTTGCCGAGCCGCTCATCGGCCAGCGCCACGGCCATCGTGGGTTTCGCGGATTCCATGGATTGCTTCAGTTCCGAAAACCCCGATTCTCGGCGAGAGGCGCCAGCGCCGCCTGCACACGGTCTTGCCAGCCACGCTGCTCGGCGACGCTCCAGTCCGGCCAGTGCGGCGACTCGGCCTCCAGCGCCGCGGCCAAGGCCAGCAGGTCGCTCCGGCCCGTCACCGCCCCGGCAAGACTCAGCCGGGCGAGCCACTCCTGCACCTCACGGACTCGCGGGTAGGCGGCGAACAGCCAGCCCGCCACATCGGCTCGCGCACGCCAGTCGGCGCTGCCGAAGCGCTCGATGGCCTGCGCGGTCAACCGTTGCCCCGCGCCCAGGCAATCGAACGCGACGCAGCCGGCAAAGCCGCGATCCATCAACTCGGTGTGGATGCCGCAGCGATGGTCCGCACACAGGTGATGGCAGGGCGTCTGGGCCGCCTTGTCGAAGCCGAAGCCCTGCAACGCGTCGAACGGCGGGATGACGCAGCACAAAGCCGCGCAGGCGGAGCAGTCGGCTTTCAGGTGGGCCGGCAGCTCAGCGCGCAGGCTCACTTCGCGTCGTCCGACACGCCCACCATCCAGCCGACGCCGAAACGGTCATTGACCATGCCGAACAGCGGCGCCCAGAAGGTCTTGCCCAGCGGCACATGGACCTGGCCGCCTTCGGCCAGCGCCGCGAAAGCCTCGCGGGCGCTGTCGACATCGGGGCAGTCCAGCGACAGCGAGAAACCCTTGAAGGCGGTTTCACCTTCGCACATGCCGTCGGACATCATCACCAGCGCGCCGCCGATGTGCACCGAGGCATGCATGATCTTCTGCTCCGAGCCCGGCGGCAGCGTGCCGGGCGGGGGCGGCTCGGGGCTCTCTGCATTGCGCATGAGGAATTCCACCTTGGCGCCGAGCGCCTTCTTGTAGAACTCGATCGCTTCTTCGCAGCGGCCGTTGAAGAAGAGATAAGGTTCGATTTTCATCGTGGATCTCCTGGAATCAGTGCAGAGCCTGTGACTCTACGGAGTCTTGAAGTCGCCCGCCGTTGAGACGATGAACTTGTTCGCATCGATATGTTTGCGCCAGGCCGCGTTGGCCTGCTCCACGGTGACCGCGGCGATCTTCTCGTCGCGCGCCTGGGCCGCGGCCCAGGTCTCGCCACGCTCGGCCAGGCTGGTCAGCCCGCCGGCCAGTGCACCGGGGTCGGCGCGACCCTGGCGGCGGCCTTCCAGGATGTCTTTCTTGGCGCGGGCCAGTTCCGCCGCCGTCAGGCCCTCGGCGCTCATGCGCTCCACCTCTTCGCGGATCACTGCAATGACGCGCTCACGCTTGTCGGGCGCATAGCTGGCCTGGATCGCAAAGCTGCCCGCATTGCCCCAGTAGCCCGCGCCCAACGACGCACCAATGCCGTAGGTCAGGCCTTCCTTCTGGCGCACGCGCTCGGACAGCCGGCTCTCCAGCCCGCCGCCGCCGAACACCTGCACCGCCAGCTCCAGCGCCGGGTAGTCGGCGTCCTCGCTGTTCAGCGGCAGCGTCTCGTGCAGGCGCACGATGGCATTGCTCTTGTCGCGCGCAATGGCGTCGAAGCGCGCCGGCGGCACCGCGACGTGATGCGGCACGTGGCGCACGAACTTCGGCGCCGCGGGCTTCTTCCAGTCACCGAACAGCTTGTCGATCTCGGCCGCCAGGCCCCCATTGGCAACTTCAGGCAGCGCCCCGACGACGCTGATCTGCGCCTCGTTGGCGCTCCAGTAGTCGGCGTAGAAGCGCTTCACGTCGTCCAGCGTCGTTTCCTTCAGCTCGGCGATGCGCTCGTCCAGGCTCATCACGTAGTCCGGGTGGCCGAGCTTCACGCCACGCGCGGTGTTGTAGTGGGCACGCGTGGCCTCCTGGCGCAGCACGGCGGGCTCCTGGCGCGACGCCTCGATGGCGGCCAGCCCCGCCTTCACCTCGCGGTCGAAGGCCTCCTGCGGCAGCAGCGGCCGGCGCAACACGTCCGCCGCCACGCGCAGTGCCGGCAGCAGCGTGTCCCGCTCCGCGCTGATGAAGACGGTGGCCCCCTGGTCGTAGCTGGTGACGTTGAAGTTGGCGCGCAGCTTGATGAAGGCATCCTGCAGCTGCTGCTTGGTGAAGCCGGCGCTGCCCTCGTTCATCAGCGTGCCGACCATGCCGGTGCCGTTGCGCACGAAGGTGGCGTCACGCTCGCCCCAGCGCAGCTGCATCTGCAGCACGACGGTGTTGCCGCGGGTCTGCTTCTGCAGCGTGTGCAACGGAATGCCGCTCGGCAGCACCATGCGCTTCGTGCGCGTCTCCAGCACCGTCGGCACGGGCTCCAGCTGCTCCC
Organism: Rubrivivax sp.; assembly: GCA_004211235.1. The sequence goes on along the minus strand of SEEY01000367.1, from coordinate 1,198 downwards.
CGGCCTCGACGGTGGGCGGCCCCTGCAGCGATGCCAGGCGCTGCTCGAGCGGCGGCGCCACCGGGATCTCGACGCGCTCGGTGGCGCTGGCAGGCAGGTAGCGACCCAGCGTGCGGTTGGCCGGGCGGAAATAGGCGGCGCGCACGCGCTCCACGTCGGCCAGCGTCACCTTCGGAATGTCCTCCATCAGCTGGAACAGCAGCCGCCAGTCGCCCGCGGCGATCAGGCCCGAGATCTGCTGGATCAGCGCCTCGGGGTATTTCATCTGCTGGCGGTAGCTGTTGACGGCGATGTCGCGCACACGCACCAGCTCGCTCTCCTCAAACGGCTTGGCCGTGCGACCCTCGGCGAGGTCGATCAACTGAGCTTCGATCTTGCTCACGTCGGCGTCCTGCGGCAGCACCGCGAAGGCGCTGGCGGTACCCGGGTCGGCGCCACCGACGCCGCCGATGCCGGCCGCCACCGCCAGCTTGGGCTCGACGAGCTGCTTGTAGAGCTGGCCGCTGGGCTGCAGGCTCATCAGCAGGCCGTAGACGATGAGGGCGGCCGTGTCCGGATGGGTGATGGCCGGCACGTGATAGCTCGCCAGCAGGATGGGCTGACCGCCGACACGCCGCACGACGACCGTGCGCTCACCGTCCTGGGGCGGCTCCACGGTGTAAGGCTGGGGCGGCGGTGCGGCCGGCTTCGCGATGGGGCCGAAGTGCCGGGCGAGCAGCGCCAGCGTGGCCGGCTTGTCGAACGCGCCGGCGATCAGCAGCGTCGCGTTGTCCGGCCGGTAGTAGCGCTTGTAGAAGGCCTGCAGCTTCTCGATGGGCACGTTCTCGATGTCGCTCTTCGGGCCGATGGTGGCGTGGCCATACGGATGCCAGGCGAAGGCGGCGGCATTGATGCGCTGGTTCAGCACGGTGAAGGGCTGGTCCTCGCCCCGCTCGAACTCGTTGCGCACCACCGTCATCTCCTTGTCGAGATCGGCCTTGGCAACGAGGCTGTTGACCATGCGGTCGGCCTCCAGTTCGAGCAGGAAGGCGAGCGTGTCGGCGTTGGTGTTGAAGGTGCCGAAAAAGTTGGTGCGGTCCACCGTCGTCGTGCCGTTGAAGCGCACGCTGCGGTCGGCCAGCTCGGTCTTGATGTCGCGATGGCGCGTCGTGCCCAGGAACAGCATGTGCTCCAGCAGGTGGGCCATGCCGTATTCGCC